>JALSXE010000001.1:0-6273 GCA_027072755.1 Campylobacterales bacterium
TCTATGACGATTTTGGAACGCTCATATCCGCGCATCGCCAGTTCGGCGGCGAGTCCCGTAGGCTCTACCCTCTCTTTTCTGTAAAGATACCCCAGTCTCTCGTTGTTTCCGGCGATATCGGTAAAAAAGTAGCCCCACCCCTCTCCGAGAAAGGAGTGGAGTCTGTAAAACTGTGTAAGGTCGTCGGCCACCTCCTGAAAAGCGACTATGTCGAAAGGCGATACGATCTCCGCCATCAGGTGCAGGTGCGGATCTTCGCGCTTCTGGAGTCCGAAATTTGTCAGGTTCCATGTGGCTATCATAACGTTTTCGGCCGTCCGGGGAGGTATGACTCTTCCCGCTCTCTTTCTGTGTCTTCTTATATTGTCGAGCTCTTCGTGAAGATCGAAACTGTATTCGAAGTCCGGTTTTTTATGGGCTCTCACGGCTAATCCTTGAAGTAGTTGACGCTCAGCTCTTTTAGACGCTCGTATATCTTTTGAAAGTCTACGCTGTAGACTCTCGTCTCTCCCACCGTCGTTATGAAGTTGGTATCTCGTAAAAATCGCGGTACCAGATGAAGATGTATATGCTCGGCGATGCCCGCTCCTGCGGCGGCACCCAGGTTCATTCCAAGATTGACCCCTTCCGCGCCGAATCCCTCTTTGAGCATCGCGGTACCATCCTGTGCCAGGGAGCTCATCCTGAGCCAGACCTTTCGGTCCAGACTCTCCAGCGAGTCGGTGTGGGCGTGGGGTATTATCATGAAGTGCCCGGGCGTATAGGGGTATCTGTTCATAACGACGAAGCAGAGATCGTCCCTGAAAAGAACCTGGGACTCCTCGTCATTTTCGGGGTGTCCGCTTATTTCGCAAAAAACGCACCCTCCTCTACTCTTTTTGCTCTCGGTTATATAGCCGCTTCTCCACGGTGCGTAAAGGTACTCCATTCCGCTCCTTTGTATGCTTGTGCTTAGCTTTATTGTAGCGAAAATGTACCCTACCCGCTCCAGTAGATTATTTCGGGCCAAATCATGATAATCGCGAGCGCTATGATTTGAAGCAGAATGAAAGGGATTACCCCTCTGTATATCCGGCCGGTTGCGACCTTGTCGCCGGCGGCACCTTTGAGGTAGAAAAGGGCGAATCCGAAAGGGGGAGTCAGAAACGAAGCCTGCAGGTTCATGGCTATCAGTACGGCGAACCAGACAGGATCTATGCCGAAACTTGCGGCTATGGGTACCAGTATCGGAACTACGATAAAGGCGATCTCTATGAAGTCGACGAAAAAGCCCAAGATGAAGATAACCGCCATAGATACGAGAATGAATGTCCATCTGCTTCCTATATCCTCCGTAAAGAAGGCATGGACGAACTCTCCTCCGTCAAAAGCGTTGAAGACCAGGCTGAAAGCGGTCGCGCCTATCAGGATCATGAAGATCATCGCACTAAGTTTTACGGTCTCGAGCGAAGCGTAACGCAGAGTGCTCCACGAAAAGCTCCCTTTCGCAATTGTAAGAATCAGGGCGCCTACCACACCGACCGCGGCGGATTCGGTCGGACTGGCGAGGCCGGCGAAGATGGAGCCCAATACGGCCACTATCAGTAGCAGCGGGGGGAGTATCGCCTTCAGCGCCTGAATGACGATCCTTCCGTACGGAAGCTCGGAGCGCTCCATCGCCGGAGCGGCATCAGGTCTGATCCAGGATAGAACCAGGATATAGAGTATGTAGAGTGTTACAAGAAGCAGACCCGGAACCACGGCGGCCTTGAAAAGATCCCCCACGCTTATGTACATTACGTCGCCGAGAACGATTAGCACAACAGAGGGCGGAATGATCTGCCCGAGTGTGCCGCTTGCAGCTATGGTTCCGCTGGCAAGGGCCGGGTCGTACCTGTGTTTGAGCATTATAGGAAGAGTTATGAGCCCCATCATGACGACACTTGCACCAACTATGCCTGTGCTTGCCGCAAGTATCGCCCCCACGACGACGGTAGAGATGGCGAGCCCTCCCCTCACCGGACCGAACAGCTTTCCCATCGACTCCAGAAGATCTTCGGCCATCTTCGACTTTTCGAGAACGAGACCCATGAAGATAAAGAGCGGTACCGCCATCAGCGTGAAGTTCTGCATGATGCCGTATATTCTAAACGGCAGAAGTTCGAAGACCTGCAGCCCCACATCCCAAGGAAAGAGAAGAGCGAAGAGTATGGCCACCGCACCGAAAGCGAACGCCACCGGAACGCCGAGCAGCAGGAAAACGAGGGCCGTTAGAAACATCAGCATGCCGATCATTTCAGCTCTCCCAGCCTGTAGAGGGCTTTGATGATCTCACTGACCGCCTGCAGAATCAGAAGAAAGAAGGCGATAATGATGAAAGATTTGATGATGTAACGGCAGCAGAGACCCCCGGGATTCGGGCTCATCTCGTTCTGTACGAAGCTCTGCAGCGTGAAGTCCCAGCTGAACCAGACCACGAGCAGCCCCAGAGGGATGACGAAAAAGAGCATCGAGACGATCTGCACATACGCCTTCATCCGGGGTGAAAAGCGCGCATACAGAATATCTACACGCACATGTTTGTCGTGTTTCAGTGCGTATGAGAGGCCCAGAAGAAAGAGTATGTCGAAGAGGTGCCACTCGAGCTCCTGCAGTGCGATGGAGCCTTCGTGAAAGATGTAGCGCATCGAAGCGTCGTAAACTATAAGAAACGCCAGAAGCAGTGCCGCGGCAGCTCCGAGTGCACCGGCCCATCGGCTCGCTTCGTCTATTATGTAGGAGATTTTGAGCCATGCCGCTTTTCTGTTGTCCATTTCAGCCTCCGCTTAGATGAAGTTCGGTGCGTCGTTCGCGAAGAGGATGAGATCCCCCGGGCGGGTAAGCTCGGCCAGCGTATCCTGCAGCTTCTCTTTATCTTCGAGGATATGCAGTTTTTGCGCATCTACGAACCTCTTGAATACGGGACGGTTGGCTTTTCCGGTGACGATTACGAGGTCGAAAACTTCGTCGGCCTTTTTCGCTACCTTTTCGTTGAGCGCGATATCGCTCTCGACCAGCCCCGGAGTCACTACCACTTTTCTTCCCGGATGCTGTGCCGCAAGTTCGAATGATGAGATCATCCCGTCGATATTGCCGTTGAAGCTGTCGTCTATGATGATCTTCCCTCCGGCATCGATTCGCTGAAGACGGTGCTCGACAGGTTCGAGCCCGGCCGCATACGCGGCACCCTCTTCATACGGTATGCCGAGTTCATTCGCCACATGCAGGGCGGCCGTCACGTTTACGGCATTGAAGGCGCCCAGAATCGGCAGGTGGACGCCGAACTCTCCCGAAGGGAGGTTAAGCCTGAAGTCCACACCGTCGAGTGTCGCTTTTACATCTTCTATCTCGTCTCCGAAAACCGTGACCTTGCTATCCGGTTTTACATTGGCGCTCTTATGCACCCATGCGTGTATGAGTCTCTTGCTCGAGAGTATCTCCATCTTTGTATCTCTGATGCGCTCGAGAGTTTTGAAATACTCTATATGCTGGGGGCCTATGACGCCCACGACCACGTAGTGAGGTTCGACGAAATCGGTGATTTCGGCTATATCGCCCGGCCCTCTGGCACCCATTTCGACGATGTATACTTCGGTATCCGCAGGCAGGGATTCGTTTATATCCCTCATGACGCCCCCGAGGGTGTTAACGCTTCTGGGTGTGGCGTATACGCGCTTTTTGTGCCCAACGATCTGGGCGATGAAGTTCTTTATGCTCGTCTTTCCGTAGCTTGCCGTGACGCCTACGACTATCAGGTCGGGCATGTTTTCGAGTTTTCTCTTCGCTTGAAGCCTGTATCCGTGAAGAAGAACCTTCTCTATGGCCATAGATCCGGCAACCGCGACCGCAAGCGGAAGGATGACACCGAAGTGGTCGCTGCCGCGTGCGAGCATAAGAAGGTCCTGAAAGAGGGTAAGTGCCGCCAAAAGGGCAAAAAAGCGCTTGATTCGCCCGGTGATCACCAGCTTTTTGTCGAGCTTTTTGTGCCAGAGCCAAAGAGTCGGCAGATATGCGAAATAGAAGTAGATCCAGAAGTATATGCCGGTAAAGTAGTAGGCAAAGAGCGGAATAAGGAAATAGATCAGGTGCCAGTGGTATTTGGTGTGGTGCAGCACCACCCTCTCTATCTTGTAGCTGTACCACTGAAGATTGGTAGCGAGGTACCAGCCGAGTGCGAGTACCAGCAGTATGTGTGAAAAGAGTTCGAACCAGATCATCTTACTATCCTGAAGTCGTTGAACGGGACGTCAAGTTCGATTTCACTGCACTCTACACTCTCAACCTGGGACAAGGGCGATCCTTTTTTTAAGATAGATTTGAATCTCTTCAGATCTTCGCTGTCGAGGTCGGCTACCGCAACGACGCTTCCATCAAGAAGGTTCTTTACATATCCGCGGATACCGGCGGCCGACGCCGCATCGGCGACATGCTTTCTGTACCATACGCCCTGAACAACCCCTTTTACGATACACCTATACCGTTTCAAGAAACTCTCCTATCCTTCTTGCTACTTCATCTTTGCGCTTCAGGAAAAAGTAGTGATCCCCTTCAAAGAGCTGCAGCGTGGCGTTGGGCATGATCTTCGCGATCTCCCTTCCCGCCTCCAGAGGGGTCGCTCTGTCCTCTATTCCCCAGCATACGAGTGCGGGCGAGCTGCAGGCTTCGAAACTGCTTCTGAAGTTTTCGTCGACTACACGTTTGAAGGTTTCATACATATTCCGAGGCATACCCGCCGCATCCGCCGAGACGAAAAACTTTCTGAGTTCATCACCCCCGAACGGCTTCATGAGTTTAAAAAGCGCTATCTTCGCACGCACCTTCAGCGGTTTGGGCATCACAATTCCCGCACTCGAGAGCAGAACGAGGCGCTCTGGCTGCAGCAGAGTCGCCACCTTGCCTCCGAAAGAGTGGCCGACAACGGCGTATGGTGTCGTATCGACCGCGCCCAAAAAGGAGCTTACGATAGCGCTGTAGTCGTGCGTTGTCAGAACCGAATCGTTGCCGCTCTTTCCAAAACCGGGCAGGTCCAGGTATATATGGCGGAAATCTTCGAGACTCGAGGAGAAGGCCTGCACCATAAGCTCCTTGTTGCTCCCCCAGCCGTGCAGAAAGAGTATGCTTCTCTCTCGACTCGGATTTACGATATCGTAAGAGAGCCCGAACCTCTCACCGTTGTAGAGAATCTGTTTTAGCGCCATGCTACTCTCTTCTCAATATTACGTTGTTTATGAAGTCGGAGAGGATACTCTCCTTCTCCTCTCTGAAGCGCCTCTTCATCTCCTCTCTCGGCAGCTTCTCCGTCCACTCGAAAAGGTCGGCGTCGGGGTGCTCCTCTTTGTATTTTAGGAACTCATCGAAATAGAAGTCGATTATTCCGGCGTCGGAGCTTCTGATGTGACCGTAGGGGATGAACTTGAGCTGGTCACACTCATTTAGCGGAACGTTCTCTTTCCAGTGTAGGTAGAGAGTGGCGGCGAGTCCGGTGCGGTCGGCCCCCGCCTTGCAGTGCATGAGCACCGGATATTCCGCCTCGTCGAACGCTTTCGCCATGCTCTCGAGGCGGTTTCTGTCGGGAAGGTCGCGCGAGTATATCTCTACATCTATCATCTTCACGCCCGCCTCTTCGCACGCCCTCTTTTCGAGCATATAGACCGGGCTGTGGGGCTGTGTACCGCGAAGGTTGATGACCGTCTTTATCCCTTTTTGTTTCACGATCTTTTTGAGCTGCCACGGTGTCGGCTGGCTCGAGCGGTACATCTTGTCGCTCACTTTGTGAAGGTTCAGCCTGAATATGTTGGTGAAGTTGTGTTCGGTGATCATGGCGGTAAACCACGCCTTGATCTTTTGCCACGGAGTGTCGTATTTTACCGGCTCTTTGCTCATTGCCGTCCCATATGGTAGAGTTTTTTGAATGTGTCGCACTCTTTTGCAAGCAGCTCTCTGCTTCCTTTGCAGACGATCTTTCCGTGTTCGAAGACCAGAATCGTATCGGCCCGCTCGATCGTGGAGAGGCGGTGGGCGATCATGAATACGATCAGCTCATTTTTGAGCCTATATATCGTCTCTATTATGGCCGCTTCGCTCTTGTTGTCGAGAGCGCTCGTCGCTTCGTCGAGTATCAGGATATCGGGCTCTTTGTAGAGTGCGCGCGCTATAGCGATGCGCTGGCGCTGTCCTCCCGAGAGGTTCGTACCCCCTTCGCTGAGAACGGTGTCTATGCCGTCGGGAAGCGTCTGTACGAACTCCCACAGATTC
>JALSXE010000002.1:0-1536 GCA_027072755.1 Campylobacterales bacterium
AAGCGGAGTGGGTCATACAGGGCCCGGGCGAAAACGCCGGTGTCATAGACATAGGAGAAGGTTACGCCGCGGTCTTCAAGATGGAGAGCCACAACCACCCCAGCTTCATAGAGCCCTATCAGGGTGCGGCCACCGGGGTTGGAGGAATCTTGCGAGACGTCTTTACAATGGGAGCGCGCCCCGTAGCCAACCTTAACGCATTGCGCTTCGGGCGAGTTCGCGGAGACGACGAGAGCGCGGCGTACCAGCGCCACCTCGTGCGGGGCGTCGTCGCCGGCATAGGCGGCTACGGAAACTGCATGGGTGTTCCCACCGTCGGCGGAGAGACATTTTTCGACGACAGCTACAACGGCAACATACTTGTAAACGCCTTTACGCTCGGCATAGCGAAATCGGACGAGATCTTCTACGGCAAGGCCGAGGGTGTCGGAAACCCGGTCATATACGTAGGCTCCAAAACGGGCCGAGACGGCCTCGGCGGTGCGGTGATGAGCTCGGACAGCTTCACCGAAGAGTCCAAGAGCCTGCGCCCGACCGTACAGGTGGGAGACCCCTTTACCGAGAAGCTGCTGCTCGAAGCGTGCCTGGAGCTTTTCAAAACGGACTACGTAGTGGGCATACAGGATATGGGAGCCGCGGGGCTTACTTCGAGCTCTTTCGAGATGGCCGGCCGAAGCGGAAGCGGTATGAGGATGGATCTGGACAAGGTACCCATGAGAGAAGAGGGGATGACCCCCTACGAGCTGATGCTAAGCGAATCGCAGGAGAGGATGCTCATCTGCGCACGCAAGGGAACCGAAGATAAGATCATAGAGATTTTCGAGAAGTGGGAGCTCGACTGCGCGGTAATAGGGGAGGTTACCGACACCGGCCTCATGGAGCTCTACTGGCACGGCGATAAAGTGGCTGAAGTACCTGTTGCTCCTGTAAGTGAGGAGGCCCCCGTGCTCGACCGCCCTACGGCAAGACCGAAGTACCTCGACGAGATAAAAGATATTGATATAGACAAATATGAACTACCCTCCGAGCAGGAAGCCTTCGAGGCGATCATAAAGTCTATAGAAGTTGTGGACAAAGCGTGGGTCTATACCCAGTACGACTCCATGGTGCAGACAAATACTGTAAAAAAGGGCGGAGATCTCGACGCGTCGGTAATACGGGTAAAAGAGAACGGCCGCGCCATAGCCATGAGCAGCGACTGCAACCCCCGCTACTGCTACATAGACCCCAAAGGCGGAGCGGCCGCGGCTGTTATGGAGTCGGGGCGAAACGTGGCGATGAGCGGTGCGCGCCCGCTCGCCATAACCGACTGCCTCAACTACGGCAACCCAGAAAACCCGGAGGTTATGTGGCAGTTTGCGCAAGGGTGCGAAGGCATAAAAGAGGCGTGCGCGAAGCTCAACACCCCCGTAACCGGCGGAAACGTCTCGCTCTACAACGAAACCAACGGTGTAAGCGTATTTCCCACACCGACCATAGGAATGGTGGGGGTCAACGAGTCGCAGCACAGGGTTCTGCCTTCCTCTTTCCAGAAAG
>JALSXE010000003.1:0-376 GCA_027072755.1 Campylobacterales bacterium
CCCCATAACGGCGACGTAGAGGGGCACCAGTTTCATTGCCGCCTCTTTGGTGTTCTTTTTGAAAAGAATGCTCTTTTTTATCGCGAAAAGAAAAGCTGCGGCTATTAGACCGCCGAGTATGGGGGATATGACCCAGCTTGCAGCTATTTTACCCATCGTCCCCCATGCGACGATGCCAAATGTACCCGCAGCTGCGATTCCGCCTCCCATTACACCCCCTACAATGGAGTGGGTTGTCGAAACCGGCGCTTTGAGCCATGTCGCCAGGTTCAGCCACAAGGCGGCGGCAAGAAGAGCGGCTGTCATCGCCCATACAAAATAGAGCGGGTCTGCGAACGCTGCCGGGTCTATTATCCCTTTTTTGATCGTTCCGGTT
>JALSXE010000003.1:386-6262 GCA_027072755.1 Campylobacterales bacterium
CGTCTCCGCCGGCTATAAGAGCGCCGGCAGATTCGAATACTGCGGCGATTATGATGGCGCCCATCATGGTAAGCGCTTTCGAGCCGACGGCCGGGCCTACATTGTTGGCTACATCGTTTGCACCGATATTCATGGCCATATATGCACCGAATACCGCCGCTATCGCAAGAAAGGGATTGCCCGGGATTTTATTGTATGTGGCAATGAGCACTATTGCCATAAAAAGAAGGGAAATTCCCAGATACAGAAAGTCGGAACGGCTCTTTTTTACCGCCTTTTTCTGCATCTTTTCGAATGTGTTGATCTGCATTCTTTCCACCTATATGAAATTTATAACAGATATTAGCAAAGCATTGATTAAAGTAGCCAAAGAGATGCGGTTATTTTGTCTGTAATCGGGTCGCAACCGTTCAGTGTCTATGCTGAAACAAATCTGTCCGATACTTTCGACGGGAACGGGGAAAGCCTGTTCAAGAACCGTTGCTTGAGTGCATCTTTGCAAAAGAGCCGAAATTCCAAAAAAAGAGAGACATATAGGAGGGATTGCAAGATGAAAAAGAGGTGGAAAATGGCTTTTAAAGCCATAACTATCAAAAAGAGAGACTACCGCGAAAAAGCGGCCGTATACCGCCTGCGAAAGTCGCCCGAGTTCAACTACCTGGTACAGCCGTAAGGCTGAAAAACCAAAATTCAGGCCCCGATGGCCAGAGCATACAAAACCATGCCCTTAGCTTCCAGAAATCTGTTAACATCATCGTCGTAATAGGCCCCTATACCGCTGCATCCAAGACCAAGATATTCGGAAACAAGATAGGCCCTGTGGCCGATCACCCCCGCCTTCTGGTAAAGCGCCCTGTAGTTACAGCCGTTTGATAGCAGAAAAATCGTAACTGCACTGTCGCTTCCAAGCCGCTGTTCCAGGCAGAGATAACCGGCTCTTTCGCTGAAATCCCCGACTTTTACAAACCCGCCTTCATGTCGGATTCCGCTTTGCATCCCCTCTACCCGGTTGATGACGGCGTAGATCTGCACCGGTTCGTCGCAGTCGCTCGGAACGGGTTGCGTCAGATGGTTCATGATGGTCTCGAACTGCGCCGCACTTACGGCTTTTTTGGAAAACTCTCTTATCGAGCGCCTCTTGAGTATAGCCTCTTCCCATCTTCTTTTATCGAAAGTGAATTTCGGATAGCCGGGCTCCTTTTCGCACCCTTTAAGCTTCATGGAGTCGCGGTATGCCGCCTCTATAAGAGATACCGGCTCGAAGACTCCGGTAGCATCGGCGTTTATAATGGCAGTATCGGGAACTTTTACGATCATCTCCTTTTCCGGGACGGCGCAGATTGCGGCGGAGAGAAAAAACTCCTCCCTGCCGAAGCCGAAAAAGTTGTTGAGTCTCTCGAGCTCTATGTCGTACACTATGCGGTAGGCGTGGTTGTAGAGCCGGCTCGCCGCCTCTATGGAGCCCAGTATATGCCCTGCATCGAGCAGGCAGTAGCGAAACGCCCTGTTTTTATATTTCCACGCCGAGCGGTAGTATGGCGAGCTTACGAGAAAAAGCAGACCTCTCATCCTCCAAGGGATTGCGAGCAGCGGTTCTATGCCCTCGTCATCTCTCAAAGGGTGCAAAAGTACGGCCGAAGATGAGCCGACTTCGAAGTGGTAGATGCCGTCTTCAAACCCTTCTACACCCGAAGCCTGAAAATATAGCTCATTCGGGTACAAAGCCCCGGCGCTGGGGTTCGTTCTAAGGTAGTACTCGACTCCGGGGTAGCTCTTTTTTGCCGTTATGCCGCCTATATGGTAGATGAAGTTGTGGGCCGGCACGCTTTTTAAAAGCGGGGAACGGGGCATCGATTCGGGGTAGAACTTCATGGAAGCGGGTCGGTTGTCCCAGTTAAGCCGGTTCGGGCTGCGCCTTACCGAAAGCCACGAGTGTTTGGTGGCCTCATGGTACTCTCTGCCGGTGCACTCTTCGTCTGTTTTGAACATTCTCTCTCCTTAACGCGATTGTAGCGCAAAACTGTTTGATGAGGGTTTCGGTCGGAAAGTGCATCTAAAGTGAAAGTGGGAGCTAAGAGTTTAACCGGTTTTCTGTGCTTCAGGTAGCATTATAAAAGAGAAGTTTTAGGTAGAATATACGCAAAAAAGGGGTTGCAGATGCAAAAAGAGTTGATGAAAACCAAAAAGGCCATAGAGGAGCTTTTGGATCTTCTTGGAGAGAGCGAAGGGAGGATAGGTGATATCGATAGTCTGATCCACAAGCTTCACGATAAGGTTTCCAAAATTGAAGATCAGGTTGTGCAGACAGTTTCGAAGATGCGGAAACTGGAGCGAAAGATACACAAAAGAGTCAACAAAATAGCCAGAGTCAAAAAGGAGATTCTAAAGGCTGACAGCGGTAGAAAACTGAAAGCTCTCGATCGAGACTATAGAAGGCTTGTGAAGGAGCTTGGGGCTCTTGAGAACGAGTACAAAGAGTTGAAAAAGCGTTATGAGAAGCTGGTTGCGAAAGAGGAGAAGATTCTCGAAAAGCAGATGCTTTTGGAAGAGGAGGAGGCCTCTTTGCGGAGTGTACGAAAAGACTCCATGATGCGACTCTTTTCCCGTATGCAGAAGCTGGGATCGAAGATGGCCGCTTACGGCGGCTGAGCGGTTTGAAAGTTCGAATCAGCCGAATTTGCCTGTAATATACTGCTCGGTCATCTCCTCTTTGGGGGTGATGAAGAGCTCTTCCGTGACTCCCATCTCTATCAGGTCGCCCAGATACATGAAGGCGGTGTAGTCGCTGACGCGGGCGGCCTGCTGCATGTTGTGCGTCACTATGATGATGGTTACTCTCTCTTTGAGTTTTATAATCAGCTCCTCTATGGCCTGGGTACTGATAGGGTCGAGTGCCGATGTCGGCTCGTCGAAGAGCAGGACTTCCGGTTCGACCGCTACGGCCCTTGCTATGCAGAGTCTCTGCTGCTGCCCGCCCGAAAGCGCCGTGCCGCTCTCTTTGAGCCTGTCTCCCACCTCTTTCCACAGTGCGGCGTCTTTTAGCGCCTGTTCGACACGGCCGTCGAGTTCGCTTCGGCTCTTTATCCCCTGAAGACGCAGTCCGTAAGCGACATTGTCGTAGATGCTCATAGGAAAGGGTGTCGGTTTTTGAAATATCATACCGATACGTGTGCGCAGTTTTATCAGATCCTCTTTTTTGGTAAGGATGTTGCGCCCTTCAAAGACAATTTCACCCTTGTAGCGGTTGCCCGGGTAGAGGTCGTGCATACGGTTGAAGCATCTGAGAAGTGTCGTCTTTCCGCATCCGCTCGGGCCGATGAGGGCCGTGACGGCTCCTTCACCTATCGGCATGTTTATATTTTTAAGATTCGGCCTATCTACACCGGCGTAGTAGAAACTGAAATCTTTTACCTCTATTATATGATTCTGTGTCACTTCACATATAGTCGCCATAGACGGTTTCCTTTTTTAAAATTTCTATCTTGCCGGCTCGGAGCCGATTAGGCCGGAAAATCTCCGGCTTGAGATTTGAGGCTGCTCTACTTTTTCTGCCGCACAATTATGCGCCCCGCGATATTTGCGCCCAATACGAAGAGTGCCAGAATGAGCGCGGCGGCCCACCCCTGATCTATCCAGTCCTCATAAGGGCTTGTGGCATAGTTGAACATCGTCACTGTCAGCGATGCGATAGGTCGGTCGAGATCTGTAGAGAAGAAGTTGTTGCTAAACGATGTAAATAGAAGCGGAGCCGTCTCGCCTGCTATTCTTGCGACCGAAAGAAGGACTCCGGTCAAAATGCCCACTTTCGCTCCGCGGAAAACCACCTGTAAAATCACCTTGTATTTCGGTGCGCCCAGGGCCGCCGCCGCTTCGCGCAGGCTTCCGGGTACCAGTTGCAGCATATCGTCGGTCGTGCGCAGAACTATAGGCACCATCATCACTGCCAGCGCGGCTATTCCCGCCCATCCGCTGAAGTGGCCGAACGGCTCTACGAGTATCGCGTATACGAATGCGCCTATCACGATACTCGGCGTGCTCATCATGATGTCGGATATGTCTCGTATGAGCCTTGCGAGTCTGCTCTTTTTCCCGCCGTATTCGCTTAGGTAGGTTCCTGCGAGTATACCTATGGGAACCCCTATGAAAGATGCACCCAGAACCAGTAGCAGCTGCCCTACAAGTGCGTTTCTAAGGCCGCTCGGCTCCCTGCCCGGAGGTGCCATATCGTATGTGAATATGTCGAGGTTCAGGGCGCTGAACCCTTTGTAGAAGAGTACTCCGATAATCCAGAAAAGAGATATAAGACCTGCTATCGCAGCTGCGGTGGAGAGTACCATTACGATCTTGTTGACGAGTATGCGTCTGTTCTGTCTTCTCATACGCGCTGCTCCCGGAGGTTTCTGAGGAACCAGAATTTGGCCGCGGCGATTACCGTGAAGCTTATCAGAAGCAGTATAAGTGCAAGATAGAAGAGACTCGAGTAGTAAAGATCGGTATCGGCCTCCGTAAATTCGTTTGCCAGAGTCACCGGTATGGATGTGGCAGGTTTGAAGATGGAGTCGGGAACCTTGTGGGCGTTGCCCATGACGAACGTTACCGCCATCGTCTCTCCAACGGCGCGTCCCAAAGCCAGGATGATAGAGCCGATGATACCGCTTTTGACGTAGGGTATGACTACATCTTTGAGCACCTCCCAGCGAGTCGCACCCATGCCGTATGCCGACTCTTTGAGAATCTCCGGTGTGGTCTTCATGGCGTCTCTGGTTATTGCGGCCATAAAAGGGAGGATCATTATCGAAAGGACGATTCCGGCCGTCATGAGGCCAAGACCGTTGCCTCCCCAGATATCTCTTAGTACCGGTGCGAGATAGAAAAGACCCCACATACCGTAGATTATGGACGGTATCGCGGCCAGAAGCTCTATGGCCATACCTACCGGTGCGGCTATCCACGGCGGGGCGAGTTCGCTGAGGAATATGGCGATGCCTATGGCGACGGGAGTGGCTATCAGCATGGCGATAACGGTAGAGACGATCGATCCGTATATGGCCGGAAAACCGCCGAAAATGTCCATATTGGGCGCCCATTTGCTGTTTATGATGAAGTCGAGGCCGAATGCGTCTATTGCCGGTTTCGCTTCGTTGAAAAGAACCGCGAAGAGTGCCGCAAGCACCAATAGCACCGAGATGGCGAAGAAGCGTGTCGTGTTGTGAAATATGAGATCGATGGCTCTATTCACGTTGTAACCTTTCGGTTTTGAAATATGCGCAATTATATGGAGGTTCGGTTACGAAACTGTTACAAAAGGGGTAGTGAAGCGGCCGGGAGTGTGACTTCCCGGCCGCAAGGGAGTAAGAGTGAAATTTGCAAGCTCTCTGAGCCATCTTGCAATGGCTCGTTAAAACCGGCAGATCATTGTCGGCGGGATAATAACATCGGCACGATAATTAAAATTTTAACCCTTTGCAGAGGATGCTGTCTGTATGGCAGGGTTATCGATATGCAATTTTCCGGGCATTGCCCGGAAAAAGCCTATCCTACCAGTGAACTTCGGCAGTGAACATGAACTTGTCGGCTTTGTTTTTGTTTACCTTGTCGTCATAGGAAGTTACGTTTCCGATAAGCTTGACGTTTTTGTTGTAGTCGTAAGCTACGCCTGCAATGTACTGATTTTTATCTTTTCCGGCATAAGAACCGGCTTCGGCATCTTTTTCGACCTCCCAGTAGTCGTATCTGCCCAAAATCGACCACTTTTCGACCGGTCGGAACTCACCGTTGACGCTGTAGCCGGTACCGCGTCCTTTGCCGGAGTTGTAGGTGCTTGAACTTGAGTCGACATACATACCCGCGATAAGAAACTGCGGCCGGTTGTATAC
>JALSXE010000004.1:0-1533 GCA_027072755.1 Campylobacterales bacterium
AGAGCTCTACAAAAAGATGTGGGAGAGAATATCGAACGACAAAACGTGGGCCGGAGAGCTTAAAAACAGGAAGAAAAACGGCGGCTACTACTGGGTGAAGGCGGTGGTCATGCCGCTTTACAACCACCAGGGGGAGAAGATCGGGTATACATCGATCCGGCAGGATATCACCGACAAGAAGAAGATAGAGGAGCTAAACAGAGATCTCGAGAAGCGCGTCGAAGAGGAGGTCAAAAAGAACAGGGAGAAGGACAAACAGCTGCTTCACCAGTCGAGACTCGCACAGATGGGGGAGATGATCAGTATGATAGCCCACCAGTGGCGCCAACCGCTCTCCGCCATAAGCTCCTGCTCACTGGCGATAAACGTCAAGGCGAAACTCGGAAAGCTCGACAAAGAGTCGGCGGTGGAGCTGTCGGAAAAGATTTCGGAGTACTCCCAGCACCTGAGCAGCACGATAGACGACTTCAGGGATTTTTTCAAACCGAACAGGGGCAAAGAGGAGACGACATACGAGTCACTCGTAAAATCGGCGCTCTCCATCGTCGAAGTCTCTTTGAAAAACAGGAGCGTAGATGTAAGACTCGACCTGCAGTGTGACGCCCTGCTCACGACATACCCCAACGAACTTAAACAGGTGATCCTGAACCTGATAAAGAATGCCGAAGATGCCGTTGTTGAACGTAAGATACCCGAACCGTATATAGAGATAAAGAGCTATTCGGAAGATAACAAAGCGGTTCTGGAGGTACGGGACAATGCGGGAGGTGTGCCGGACAACATCATCGATAAGATATTCGATCCGTACTTCTCAACAAAACTCGAGAAAAACGGCACCGGCCTCGGGCTCTATATGTCGAAGATGATAGTGGAGGAGCACTGTAACGGCAAACTCGAAGTCGAAAACGGCCCGGAGGGGGCGATTTTCAAAATCATCCTGGAGCTCGACGGATGATAGGCGATATCGAAAAGATCATATCCTACAGCCATCGATTGAGGCTGCTCTATGTGGAGGACGATTTGGATGCCAGAAACTCCACGATGGCGATTTTCAGCGAATTTTTCGACGAAATCGTCCCTGCATCCGACGGTCTGGAGGGGCTGGAGCTCTTCGAAAAGAGCGACATAGATCTTGTCATAACCGACATCAACATGCCGAGGATGAACGGCCTTCAGATGGTCAAAAAGATACGGGAACTAAACAGGGATATTCCGGTTCTGGTTCTCTCCGCCCACAACGAGTCGGAGTACTTCATGAGCAGCATAAAGCTCGGAGTCGACGGCTACCTGCTAAAACCGATCGACTTCGACCAGTTTCTCGGAGTGCTCAACAACATCGTGGAGAAGCTCTACCTGAAGGAGGAGGCGGCAAAGAACCTCAACCTGCTACGCCAGTACCAGGAGGTTACGGATGCCGGGAACATAGTCTCGAAGACGGACCAGAGAGGAGTCATAACCTATGTCAACGACGCATTCTGCGAAATCTCCGAATATACGAAAGAGGAGCTGATAGGAAAACCGCACAACATAGTC
>JALSXE010000005.1:0-1525 GCA_027072755.1 Campylobacterales bacterium
CACTCTTTCCCTATGGCGTTGATACCCTCTTCGCTCATAGATATTATAGACGATTTTTTCATGAAGTTTTCCGTACTCAGCGGAGAGTAGAACTTCGCCGTTCCTCCTGTAGGAAGCGTATGGTTGGGCCCGGCCATATAGTCGCCTATCGGTTCCGGCGTAAACGGCCCCAGGAAAATGGCGCCGGCATGTTTTATTTTCGGAAGCAGTTCGAAAGGATTCGTCGTAACCACCTCTAGGTGCTCGGGCGCGATACGGTTCATAAGCTCTACCGCCTCTTCCATGCTCTGCGTTACTATTATCGCACCCCTCTCCTCTATCGATTTGCGCGCGATCAACTCACGCTCAAGCTTGCCGAGCTCTATATAGAGGGTCTCACGAACAGCCTTTGCCAACTCTTCGGACGCGGTTACGAGTATTGAGCTGGCCATCTCGTCATGCTCCGCCTGGGAGAGAAGATCGATCGCCAGATACTCCGGAATCGCCGATTCATCCGCAAGAA
This sequence comes from Campylobacterales bacterium, assembly GCA_027072755.1. GTDB lineage: Bacteria > Campylobacterota > Campylobacteria > Campylobacterales > Hydrogenimonadaceae > Hydrogenimonas. Next base: position 503 of record JALSXE010000005.1, read on the forward strand.
TCCCTATCTCGCTGGGACCGGCTATCATATCTATATTCACATCTCCGTAGACCATCTTTTTCGCAGTTGCGACGAAGATATTTCCCGGACCGGTTATCACATCCACTTTAGGAACGCTCTGCGTACCGTAAGCCATTGCCGCTACGGCACTCGCGCCGCCCACTTTAAACATCTTCTTTATGCCGCAAAGGTGTGCCGCCGCAAGCAGAAGATGGTTTATGCCGTTTTCGGGAGCTGGAGTAGTTACGACAATCTCCTCCACCCCGGCGACGATAGCGGGTATCGCGTTCATCAGCAGTGAGCTCGGATAAGCCGCTTTTCCGCCCGGAATATAGAGCCCCGCCCTCTCCACGGGCGTAACTTTCTGCCCAAGTATGTTTCCTGCACTGTCGAAATCTAACCAGCTTTTCGGTATCTGCTTTTCATGATACTCTTTTATACGGTCATACGCCAGGTGAAGCGCACTCTTCAATTCCGCATCCAGCTCTTCATAAGCCCTTTTCATATCGGCCGTATCCACCTTCAGATCCGATCCGCAGGAGGGTTTCCAGCCGTCGAACCTCTCTATATGCCTTATTAACGCCCCGTCGCCTTCACTTCTGATCTCTTTTATAATGTCGCCGACGATAGTCGAAACCTGCTCCATGTCCATCGCACCGCGGCCGAGCAGTTCATCGAATCTCTCTGCAAAATCGTCGTCACAGCTTCTGATTATAACCATAACACTCCCTTTCGGATTCATATCGGTAATATTGTATTTAAACTATTATTTAAGTATGCTTTTGTATACTTTCATTCCCGCTCACGCGGACGTGGCGGAATTGGTAGACGCGCTAGATTCAGGTTCTAGTGGGCATTAGCCCGTGGAGGTTCAAGTCCTCTCGTCCGCACCACTTCAAACCCCTAAATAACATACTTTCAAACCCCTAACCTCAAATCTATGCAGTTTTTGTGCACTTTTTTAACCCACTTTGATGTTAAGCGATTCGATAAATTTGGCCCGCCGCCTCCTTTCTCTTGGTA
>JALSXE010000006.1:0-1524 GCA_027072755.1 Campylobacterales bacterium
TCTCTACCCTTTTATGATATCGCCGATATTTCTGAATGACGAGAAGAACGTTCAGGCGGCTGTCGAAGCGGTCGAAAGCAACTCCCTGGTGCTGGTCTGCCCGACAAAGCCGAACCACGAAGGGGAGCGGACCTTCGACGCGATCTACAATGCGGGAGTAGTCGGCTCCATCATGCGTAAGGTCACCCTTCCGGACGGACGGATCAAAGTGCTTTTCCAGGGACTTGCGCGCGGCCGCATAGTTGAAGAGGTCTCATCTTCACCTCTTGTCGCGAAGGTAGACATAATTCGCTCCAAGCCATACAACGAGCTCAAGATCGAGGCGCTGATGGAGGTTCTGCGTGAGAAGCTGCGCACGCTATCTTCGGTATCGAATCAGTTTCCGCCCGATCTTATAAGGACCATAGAGGAGAACCACGAGCCAAACCGCATAGCGGACCTTGTCTCGAGTACGATAAGAATCAAAAAGCCCGAAGCTTACGAACTCTTTATCGAAGAGGATGTCGAGCAGAGGATGCTGCTGCTTATAGACATAATCAGCGAAGAGATTGAGGCGAGCAAACTTCAAAAAGAGATTCGCTCGAAGGTCCACAACCGTATAGAGCAGGTGAACAAAGAGTACTTCCTGAAAGAGCAGCTTAAGCAGATTCAGCAGGAGCTCGGTACAGATACTCAGCGTGAAGAGGAGATCGAAGAGTACTACAAGAAGCTGGAAGCCAAAAAGCCCTATATGGGCAAAGATGCATATAAAGAGGTCAAAAAGCAGATAGACCGTTTTGCGCGCATGCACCCCGACTCCGCGGATGCCAATATGATACAGGGGTACCTGGACTGGGTCCTGGAGATACCTTTCGGAAAACTGGCCAAAAAGCATCTGAGCGTAGAGGATGTACAAAGACAGCTCGACAAGGACCACTACTCTTTGAAAAAACCGAAAGAGCGGATAGTGGAGTACTTTTCGGTAAGAGAGCTGGCGGAGCTGAGGGGGGTCAAAGACAAGGAGATCAAAGGTGCCATCCTCTGTTTCGCCGGACCTCCCGGTATAGGAAAGACGTCGCTCGCAAACTCGATTTCGAAAGCTCTGAAGAGAAAACTGGTACGAATCGCCCTCGGCGGACTCGAGGATGTGAACGAACTGCGCGGGCACAGAAGAACATATATAGGCGCCATGCCGGGGCGGATCGTACAGGGGCTCATAGACGCGCAGGAGATGAACCCGGTAATGGTGCTCGACGAGATAGACAAGGTGGGCCGCAGCATGAGGGGTGACCCGACATCGGTACTGCTCGAGATTCTCGACCCTGAGCAAAATAGCGCCTTCAGGGACTACTATCTCAATTTCAACATCGATCTGAGCCAGGTGATATTCATAGCCACGGCGAACGATGTGGGTGCGATTCCGGGGCCTCTGCGCGACCGCATGGAGTTCATATTCCTAAGCAGCTATACGCCGCAGGAGAAGTACGAGATAGCCAAGCGCTATCTGATCCCGCAGGAGCTTAAAAAGCACGCCCTGAAAAAGAG
>JALSXE010000007.1:0-1524 GCA_027072755.1 Campylobacterales bacterium
CCTTGCCCGCAAGATAGAGAGCAGTATTTCTGGCAAGGGTGCCCTCATTCGGGTTCCATAGCTTCATGTAGCCCTCCCCGGCGGGTATTAGCACGCCAGATGCCCTCTCGCTTAATCCATACGAGGCTATCCCTCCAACATCTATTATGATTCCCTGGACCTTTTCACCGTTTTTAAGGAAAAACTCTCCTTCATAAAGGTGTGAGTCCGAGAACTGCCCCAGGGCTATTAACCCCCTATCAAATATCTCTCTAAATAGTTCAACCCCCTGAGGTAAAATTGCATCTTCACCCCTGGGATTGTAAAATCCATGGCGTCTTAGAGTATCCAGGGCCTGGGCCCTGGTCACATCAAGAAGGTCCCTGTCTTCTTCCTTCATATTGAGCTGCTCCTGGAGCTTCTGGATAAGTCTTTGTTCAAGGTCTATATTTCGCTGGAGCTTTAGGACCTTCTCCTGAAGGCGGCTCACCTCTTCTGCGTTCCTCTCCTTTTGTTGCGTCAGGCTATTTTTTAGCTCATCCAGTCTCTTTTTTAGCCCATCCTTCTGTGTCTTTAAAAAGGCGAACTCTCTTAGGTAGGCCTTTTTTAGCTCTTCTTCTCTACTGGCCTTAGTGATAAGGGCCTTTTGCCCCTTGGTTCCTTTAAGAGAATGGATTTCTTCTGCATCCTGGCTTGCCCTAACAGGCATACAGAGAATGAGAGAACAAGTACATATGATAAAAAAAATTACAAAGTTATCTCTTAATGTTGACATCGGCGTCTACCTCTGGAAGGAAATTCGGCAAAATGAAATATCCGGTCTTCACCTGTTTTCTGAAGGCATCCATCATGTCCAATACCATCTCATGCTGCTCTGGATCTCTTAAGAGATGAATGGGGAAAAAACCCTCTTCATTTCTTATCACTCCCACATCCCCGTGCGGGGTATAGAAAAACATGGCCACCATTCCAAGCTTTGCGACATCTGCCAAAAGTTTTTTACCTTTAATATCAAGAACTTCCTTATAAAGCCCACTGTCGGTGGCAAGGCGAATCTCATCTTCGTAATAGGCCCAGAGGGTATTGATTGCCCTTTCTGGAGTTATCTTTGGATGTTCTGGGTCCAGGGCACCTTTAAGGTCTTCCAGTAGCTTTAAGCGCTCTTTTCTCCTGAATGGTAGTCCTTGTTTTATGTAGTCCTCTAAAAGAGATATCCCGTATAGAACTATGGGGCGAAGGGACTCGTTCTTCTTGCTCTTTTCCGCAATTTCAGAAGAGAGCCTATCTCTTTCAATCTTTAATTTCTTATAGGTCAGTTCCTTTCTCTGGATATCAGCCTCAAGCTCCACCTTTTGTTGTTCAAATGCCCTGGCCTCGTTCTTGAGACTGGTCTTCACACTGTCGATCTGGTCATAAAGGAGCTCAACGTCGTTTTGCAACGTGGCAAGTTCCTTTGCAAGCCTTGAAAGTTCATTACTAGAAGCCTCTATTCCAAGTACTCTGCCTGGCCATAAGAGGTTTAATAAGACTAGGTATATGAAAATG
>JALSXE010000008.1:0-1523 GCA_027072755.1 Campylobacterales bacterium
GAAGCTGGAGCATCGAGAAGTCTCTCCGTCATTTCATTTCGGGTATAAACTCGATCCTCTACAGGGAAGGTATGGATGAGTACGAACGTCCCGAATATGTTACGACCCTCTCTATCGTCGTGATCGACGGGAACAGGCTTTACGGGGCGAACGTGGGCGATTCGCCGATTCTTCTTTTCAGAGACGGCCACATGCAGGAGATCTCCTTTTCACACGTCAGCGACGAGGAGGGTATGGAGCACGTTCTTACACAGGCCGTGGGGCTCGCCGAAACGGTCGATCCTTACCTCTTCGAAAACAATCTGCAGACCGGTGATATTCTCCTTCTTGCCAGCGACGGGCTGGAGAAAGTGCTCGATACCCACGAGATCGAAAAGAGGCTGAAACTCGGGGCTACTTCGCTTATCAAGGCGGCCAGCCGCAAAGTCGACGATAACCTGCCGGACGATACCACTGCCGTTGTTATAGAGATTGTTCAGGAGAGCAGAAAGTGTACGCTAAAACAGCTCGACCTGCCGATACCTTCGAGACTTTCACGAGATCAGGAGATCGACGGCTATAGGCTCATAGAGCCCCTTATTCAGAACGAACGCACATGGCTGGCCGAAAAGAAGGGCGTAAAGTATGTGATGAAGTTTCCGCCGCTCGAAGCGATAGACGACGAAAAACATCTCGACCTTTTCGTTCAGGAGGCGTGGAACGCATCGCGTCTGAAGGCAGGTTTCTTTCCGAAGGCGGTCATACCCAAAAACCGGACCGTACGCTACTATGTCATGGAGTATCTTGAAGGCCGAAATCTCAAAGAGATTACTTCAAAGAGGCCGCTTCCGGTGGAAGATGCGATAAATCTGGGGAGGTTTTTGCTAAACGCATGCCAGTATCTGCTCAAGTACGACCTGGTGCACGGCGATATAAAACCGGAAAACATCATCGTCGTACACCGCCACGGCAAAAAGGTGTTCAAGCTTGTCGATTTCGGCTCGATTGTAGAGATATTCTCCATCGCGTCACGTGCCGGAACACCGAGCTATCTCGCACCAGAAAGATTTGCCGGAGAGCCCATAAGCGAACAGACCGAGATATTCGCCATAGGCGTCACTCTCTACGAGCTTCTTACAAAAAAATACCCGTACGGAGAGATAGAGCCTTTTCAAACACCTACTTTTAAAACCCCCAAACCGCTGCGCCAATACAACAAGGCCGTACCCGCCTGGCTCGAGTCGGTGGTGATGCGTGCGATAGAGCGAAATAGGGAGCGCAGGTATGAAGTCTACAGCGAGATGGAGTATGAGATAACACACCCCGAAAAGGTGAAGCCCTACTATCCCGAAGGTGTAACCCTTTTTGAAAGAGAGCCCGTAAAGCTCTACAGAGTTCTCTTTATCTTATCGCTTCTGTTGAATATGCTCCTTGTCGCTCTGCTGGTGAAATAATCGGCATGCCGCGGCATGGTCGAGCCGCTGCTGCCGAACCCGCATAAAAACGGCCGCCGTTTCATTGTAAATATAGAAACAAGTTATAAA
>JALSXE010000009.1:0-1523 GCA_027072755.1 Campylobacterales bacterium
GACATCACCGTTCCTGACCGTGACCGGTTCTCAGATGTGCGGGGCAACTGGAATCGCCCAGTGACATGTCCCGGACAGGTCGTGTCGCCGGGACAAACAAAAATCTGATTACTATCAATCTTCAGCATTGAAACCGGTGTCGGCCTCGTGTGCCAGGCGAAGCTCTGGCGAACCTGGTGGCTGCGATGCCACCCGCGGTAATTGCCTGTTCACCGCGAAATCGCCGACCCGGCGTGTAGGGGTAACCCGAATCGTCAAGCAGGGTCGGAAAAGGCCGTAAGGTCAGATAGAGTATAGGCCGTAACATCTGTGAACTCGATTCGGCCTCGTTACACATTTGGCGGCGGCGACCCTCCGAGGTCATGGGGAAGCCAGTCATTGACGCGATGAGACAACAGGAGCGTTGCGTTGGGCCGCCCGGGGTGTTTGGAGATGGCATGTACTCAAGGGAGCGCCAGGGAACCTGGGAGACCCGGCGGGACGGGCAGGGCAGCAGATAGCCCGAGTCCAAACGCTGGAGGGGAATGCATAACCCTCTGTGCGGTTCCGGCCGGGAGTCGGACCTGCTCATAGTAGTTTTGAAGCGGGGTAACTCCCGTGGAGCGAAGGGGCAGGACTTTGATCGTGTTTCTGACAATGGAGGAAGTCCCGCTTGGAGTACACATGTTTGTCTCCCACTACGGATAAACGGGCAGGGCAGGAGTTCGGCCTGAGCCCGAAAGTCTCCCTCTTGCGAAAGAAACTGGGCCACAAGGCCAAGCAGGAACCGGAGTTCCGATTCTATGCCCTGTACGACCGGGTGTATCGCCTGGATGTACTGCAAAGTGCCTGGAACCGGGTTTACGCCAATCGAGGCGCTGCCGGGGTGGATGGAGTAAGCCTTGCGTCCATCAAGGAGAGTTCGGAAGGTGTAGCAGGCCTGCTGCAAACAATACAGCAGGAATTGAAGGGTAAGACCTACCGGCCCATGCCGGTAAAACGGGTCTATATCCCAAAGGCGAATGGAAAGATGCGTCCGCTGGGTATCCCGACCGTCAAGGATCGGGTTGTACAGATGGCGGTCCTGTTGATCCTGGAGCCGATTTTCGAGGCAGACTTTGAGGACTGCTCGTACGGATTCCGCCCGGGCCTTAAGGCCCATGATGCTCTCGCCGCGATTCGGCAGGCGCTCAAGGCGGGATTTACTGAAGTCCTGGATGCGGATCTGAGCAGCTACTTTGACACGATTGACCATGGCAAACTGATGCAATGCCTGGAGCGTCGAATAGCTGACCGATCCGTTTTGAAGCTGATCAGGATGTGGTTGAAAAGCGATATCGTTGAAGAGGATGGGCAGGGCGGTCGCAAGATCACTCGCTCCCGCAAGGGTACGCCACAGGGTGGAGTCATCTCGCCTCTGCTGGCCAACATCTTTCTCCATGAATTCGACCAACGCTTTCACAGCTCGGAAGGTCCCCGCAATTTTGCCAACGCAAGGCTGGTACGATATGCCGACGACTGTGTGCCACGAAGGCACGCACGGG
>JALSXE010000010.1:0-1521 GCA_027072755.1 Campylobacterales bacterium
AAAAAGGGGTTGCGAAAGACCCGACGCTGGAAATGGAGGGCAGATTTCTAGCCGAAGGATTGGTTCCGGCGGAAGAGCTTACTGAAATTTTTAAAGAGTTGATCCAAACTCGACCGAAGATTAACAGAAATGAAAACGGAACATCCGGCGGTTCGTAGAGACCGGCTTACTGATCGTTTATTCCGATTTACGTGAAATCGATCAATCCCGATACACTATTACCACACATCCGGGCCACTCCAGCTACTCTTCCCCTATCGGAGCGACTCCTTCTATCCTGGCCTCGGCTTTAAGACGGCCGTCCTGAAGCGCAACGAGCTCCCCCGCTTTCACACTGTCAAGTCCGACAGCCCTTCCACCCTTTACGAGCTGAACATATCCGGGTCTCAGTTTATGGCGCGGGTTGAGGGCCTCCATCTGTTCCATCATCGAGCGCAGCGCCTGCTCTTTTCTGTTCAAAGCCGCCTTCTGAGCCGAACATATCTGAGAAGCGAGCGGCTCGATATGCGCCGACTTTGTGTCGAGCACTCTTCTCATCTGCAGAGTGAGGCTCTCTTTTAACATCTGCACATCCTTCAGACGCATAGCGATCCGCCTTGAGATGGCGAGCTGCTCGAGTCTGGATAGCAGGTGACGGAAGTTATCCTCTTTCAGCGCCGTGATCTGACGCATCCTCTGTGATATCCTGTTCATCATCTCGTCGAGTGCATAGAGCACCTCCACACGGTCCGGGAGTATCTGCTCCATTGCGGCGGAAGGGGTGGGTGCGCGCATATCGGCAACGAAGTCCGAGATAAGGGTATCCACTTCATGCCCGACGGCGGAGACCACCGGAGTTTTGCACGCGGCTATCGCCCTCGCTACTACCTCTTCGTTGAACGCCCAGAGATCTTCGATACTTCCGCCGCCGCGCCCCACGATGAGCACATCGGCTCCGAGCCGGTCGGCATAGGCGATATGGCGGGCTATCTCTTCGGCGGCTTCGGCTCCCTGCACCAGCGTATCTACCAGGGTGATCCTGAGCAGCGGCCAGCGCTTGCCGGCTACACGTATCATATCCTGTATCGCCGCACCGGTTTTGGAGGTGACCACCGCTATATGGCGAATAGTACGCGGTATCGAACGTTTTCTCTCGGGCGCGAAGAGCCCCTCCTCCTGCAGCCTCTTTTTCAGCTGCTCGAAAGCTACCGCAAGCGCACCGGCACCGTACGGCTCGGCGCTTTGCACCATCATCTGGTAGTTTCCGCGGGGCACATATACGGTAATGGAACCGCCGAGTACGACATGCTGACCCTCTTCGAGCCTGAAGCGCAGTCTCGCCGCGTTGGATCGGAACATTACGCACGAAAGAGAGCTCTTTTCATCTTTAATCGAAAAGTATATGTGTCCGCTGCTGTGGTAGGTAACGCGTGAAAGCTCCCCCTCCACACGTATCTGGATAAAGGTAGACTCGAGTAGCGACTTTATCTGCTCGTTGATCTGCGAAACCGTTAGAGTCTGCATCACTTTCTGGCTATCAAC
>JALSXE010000011.1:0-1520 GCA_027072755.1 Campylobacterales bacterium
GTTGAATATGCTCCTTGTCGCTCTGCTGGTGAAATAATCGGCATGCCGCGGCATGGTCGAGCCGCTGCTGCCGAACCCGCATAAAAACGGCCGCCGTTTCATTGTAAATATAGAAACAAGTTATAATTAGCTACGTTTCTTTACGATTTTGTATTAATTAAATTTATAAGATTACTGCTATATGGTGAAAAAATAGCCAGTTGACCAATATTTTGATTAAAAAATATACAACTATGCTCTCTTTTTATAGCCATCTTGCCATTTTTTCTTGACATTGATCAAGTTGATGAAAAAAAGGCGTTTGTATACTTCCGTGTAAAATATTAATCGAGGAGTCAAAGATGGATTTCAAGACTTCGGTGGAACTTCTTAAATTTCACTGGATGGCCTACACGATCTATGCGCTGCTGATCATTTCGGTCGTAGCATGGTTCGGCTACAACCTGAGTAGAAAAGAGAGGGTCAAGTCGATCGTGCGCATACCCTTTTACGGCTACATAGCCTTTCTGGTTGCCGGAGGGGTAGGGCACCATATCTTCACGTACAACGCCATACCGTGGGTTGCAGAAGATATCATGCGACACGAAATAAAACCTGACCGTGAGTACCATATTTCGATAGAGAGGCACAGATGGAAGCTTCCCGAAGAGAAGATGGTCGTAAATGTCGGGCAGAAGGTTATGTTCAATGTAACGAGCAGCGATCTAACCTACGGTTTCGGCCTTTTTAGAAAGGATGGAAGCATGGTGACGCAGATGCAGGTTCTTCCGACTCGCAACAACGACCTTTTGTGGACTTTTCACGAGTGCGGATCGTTCGACCTGACTTCGACGGAGTATGCCGGACCCGATCAGTATGACGAACATACGGGCAAAGATCTTATGCTGGTAAAAGATGCGGTCGAGGTCGTCGGCTGTAACGAAAAAGTGGCAAGCAAGTAGGAGGAGATAGATGAGTTTTGTAAAAACGTTGGTAAACGGAACAGATTTCGACCATACCAAGCTCAACGCGTTGCAGAAAGTGACGCTCAGAGCCGTCGTTATGTCGTTTCTATTCTACGGCCTGGTGGCCATAGAGGGTATGATAATGAGAATGGTGCAGACGGGACCCTCCGCACCCATTCCAAAGATGTTCTTCGAGCCGGACCACTATTTTTCGATAATGACGGTTCACCCGATAGTCGGGATCTTCGGCTCGACCTATCAACTGGTCTTTGCAGCCTTCATGTTTCTTGTGCCCTATCTGACCAAAAAGCCTCTTTATAGCGTCAAACTGGCCAACGCTGTATGGCTTCTTATTACGATAGGCACGGCAATGGCGTGGATAGCCGGCTTCATATGGCAGTATGCGCCGCTCTATACTCTCTACTGGCCGCTTCCGGCGGATACCGAGCAGTTCAAGATGGTGGGCGGCTTCGTCTTTGTTATAGGCGTGGCGCTTATTATGATAGGAACGATGGGATTCATATACAACATTTATGCGACCATCTTCGCAAGGGTCGGTGTGCACAAGAACAAGAC
>JALSXE010000012.1:0-1520 GCA_027072755.1 Campylobacterales bacterium
ATATAGACGCGGCACAGAAAAGGTTCTCGGCACAGAGGCTGGTAACGGCTCCCGACGCATTCAGGCTCATCTTCGAGTTCGCCCCGTTCAAGGTTTTCAACGCCAACCAGACCATTAACTATATCAAAAAAGGGAACGCCTCCATCTATGTGGATGAAGAGGGGGAGGCTTCGAGATATCTATCGAGAAGCTCGAAGATCTCCGGGGTCAACCTACTCATATCCAAAGCGATAAAAGCGGCTATAGAGAACAGACTTCAAAAGGCCAACGACCTTCTAAAAAGTGCTCTTGAAAGTTTTCCTAACCACTCGATACTCCACTACAACCTCGGCCTCACCTATGCGCAGTTGGGGAACTTCACGAAAGCGAACGAACACTTCCTCAGAAGCTACCACCTCGACTCCTCCAACTACCTATCGGCCATATTCTCGCTCATGTGCGAAACGTTCACCGGCAAAACGGTCCCGCAGGTTGAGAAGTTCGTGCAGGAAGATCTGAAACAGATCGAAAATCCCGACACACGCCACAAATTCTACCAATACCTTCTCTATTTCTATCAGGGTAACTTCGCCGGCGCCTCCAAATGGCTCCAGACACCCCACGACAACAGGCCCATCTACCTGCTGCTCGACACACTTGCGGCAGCCAACCAACAGATGTGGGAAGAGGCGAAGCGGAAGGTACGCAAGCTGCGTGACGCGATGCCGAAGGATGTGCTGGCCCATCTGCTATATCTCGAAATAGCATACAAAGATCTGGATATTAAAGCCTTCAGCTCAAAAGCGAGGCTCTATTTGAAAAAGAGACCGCTCGATCTCGACGCGGTCTATTACGGCAGCGCATTTACGAGGGAAAACTACATCGCGATACGCTTCATCACCGGCACTCTATACCGTTTCAAAGAGCTGAGCGAGCAGAAACTGCTGGAGGAGCAGGAGGATCCGGCAGGCATAGTAGAGTCGCTGGGGCTAAGCGATATCTATCTTCGACAGTTTGAAGAGGCGTATGTACTCTTCAACCAGCTGGTCGACCGGTACAAGCATCAGGACAGCCGAACCCTTTTCCTCGCGGCAGTGGCTTCGGTAGGGGCAGGCCATCCCGCAAACGCCTCCGCTCTTCTCGAATTGGCGAAGCTGAGCGACCCGAACAATCTCGAGAGCCGTTACGCACTCGGGCTTCTATACCTCGAGCAGGGCAACAGCGATGCGGCGGCGATACAGTTTGCAAAGATACCGAATGGCCTCTTCAGATCAGAATATTTCGACTTTTATATCACCGGGCTCGGCAAAGAGTGAGCAAGCCTCAAACCCCTTCACAGCTATCTATCCTGCAGTCTGAAGGGAGCATCGAAAGATAACTGTTGAGCGCTCCTATATAGGCCTTCGCGCTCGCAAGCATCGTATCTATACTGAGGCCGTGTCCTATTACGGCAGTTTTGCTCTCATTGAACTGTACGTTTACCACAACTTTCGCAAGCGCATCCTTGCCCTGGCTTACGGCCTCCACTCTGTAGTCTTTCC
>JALSXE010000013.1:0-1519 GCA_027072755.1 Campylobacterales bacterium
GGATTACCGCGATCAGGGCGAGGACTCGGCGCCTCTGGGCAGGCAGTTTCATCGTCCTCTCCCGATGCCGCGGCGATAAAGCGCGAAAACGCCGGGCGCCTCGCGGCGCATGTGACTCACGTCACCGGCCAGCAGCGATTGCATCACCAGCCCTTGAATGGCCCCGATGAAGGCCGTGGCAGCGGCATTCTCATCCAATTCCAGGTCGAGCTCTCCGCAGGCCTTTCCTCGCTCCAGCAGCGCCCGCAATCGCTCTCCGTAACGCTGGATCAGCGTCTGGGCCATGCGTTTGGCCGGCGTGGCCTCGGCCTTCTGCAGCTCACCGAACAGCAGCCGTGGCGCACCCGGGTGTTCGGTGACGAATTCCACGTGGGCCATGAACATCGCCTCCAGTGCATCCAAGGGAGCGTCGGTATCAGCCGCGGCACGTTCGATGCGATTCATCAGGCGCTCCGCCACCCACTCCATCACCGACTGCCAAAGCGCATCCTTGTTCGGAAAATGCCTGAACAGGGCGCCCTGGGTGACGCCCATGCGTTTGGCGATCATGGTGGTGGTGATCTCTCCTGGGTTCTGCTCCGCAGCCAGCTCCAGTACGGTTTCAACGGTGACGGCGCGGCGCTCTTCTGCTGGCAGATGCCTGGGATGGTGGGGTGTCATTGCGTAGCCTTAAGTAAGTAACTTTTTACTATCTTATCATGACGAAATCCCCTTTCAAGATCAGAAGTGAACCCCTTCTCACCGAAATTCCCGTTTCAGCCTGTTTTCAGGTTGCTCATCTAGCCTGTAGCCAGGGAATGAGCACAGGAGCAACGATCATGACACGTGAGATAAAGGTCTGGGATCCGATGGTAAGGATCTTTCACTGGTCGCTGGTGGCCGCATTCTTCTTCGCCTATTTCACCGAGGATGACTTTCTTTCCCCGCATGTCTGGGCGGGTTACACGGTCGGAGGGCTGGTGCTGTTTCGGGTACTGTGGGGATTCATCGGCAACAAACATGCACGCTTCTCGGATTTCGTCCGGCCGCCACGCGAGGCAATCGCCTACCTGAAAGACGAACTCAAGGGGCAAGCGCGGCGCTACATCGGCCACAACCCGGCAGGGGGCGCCAATGTGATTGCCCTGCTGGTCTCACTGACCTTCACGGTCGTCACCGGGTTGATCGTTTACGGTGCCGGCGAATGCGCAGGCCCGCTTTCCAGCTGGCTCTGCAACACACCGGAATGGCTTCCTGAAGCCGGCGAGGAGATCCACGAGTTCTTTGCCAACTTCACCCTGTTTCTCGTGGTGCTGCACGTGGCCGGCGTGATCTGGTCCAGCCTTCTTCACCATGAAAACCTGGTGGCCGCCATGTGGCACGGTCGCAAGCGCATGGAGGAGGAGTGAAAATGTTCAAGGCAAGGGCTCTCGTACCGGTTTTTCTTCTTCTTGGCACCACGGTCGCCGTTGCGGATCGCCAGGCGGTCCTGGAGCACTACGCCGCCACTGCGGAAAACGCACCCTCGGCGGAGCGTGGC
>JALSXE010000014.1:0-1518 GCA_027072755.1 Campylobacterales bacterium
AAAAACAAAAAACTATTATTATAGTTGAAAATATTGTTACTAAGTGTTACAGGGTATCTATTTATGAGGTATGCCAAAATCCCTTTATCAACGTGAATAAACAGAAAGGAGATGGAACAGAAGGATACGGCCGGTTTTGCCGGTTTATTTCCTTCAACGATTAGCCTCCGGTTTTATCGAAAAGGTACACAAAAAGGCCACTGTCGAAATATGCCCGGTTGATGCAGCTTCCTCCCAGCGGGACAAACACATCATAACGTTTGCAACGTATTTCGATCGAGAGGAGTATAGTTTAACTGATGCAGGCGCAAAGCGAAGCTCTGCGCCGATTGCACTATCGATCCTCACTTAAGCAGCGAGATATCGAAAAGAAGTGTACCGTCGGTCGAGTTGGCGACAGCGGCCAGCTCCCCGTCCGAAGAGACGGATACACCGTAAACCGGTGCGTGGTGAGCCCTGAACGGGGGTATCGTCATAAGATATTTCGGATCGGCCGGATCGTCAAGATCGAGAATATGCAGCCCGTTCGAATCATCCGCCACGAAAGCCTTTTTCCCGTCCGGCGACATCTCTATATTCCAACCTACAGAATTTTTTCCCGGCAGAATCGGAATAGAGAGCTCCGAAAGCTTCGTTATATTGTTGTCGGACTCCACACCGAGCACCCTGATCCGATCCATTCCCGACCCTTCTTTGCCGGCCAGATATACTTTCGTGCCGTCATTTAAAAGTTTTACGGATAAGATTTCGGAAGCGTATGTGCGGCCGTTTGCATCATAGAAAAAGTGCTTTTCGGCGACTATCGAAGGTGAATTTGGATCGGATATATCGACTATATAGAAACCGCAACCCCCGCTTGCCAGGTAGGCCCGTTTCTCATCTTTTGAAACATCCACATCAAATACCTGGCAGTTCTCGACCGTACCGCCGTGAGAGTATGAACCAAGGTCCAAACTGCCGATGACATACGGATTACTCGAATCGTTCAGATCGACTATTGACAACCCGTCATAAGCTGACGCCACATATGCGATTTTGCCGTCGGCCGAGAGTTCTATGTCGAGTGCATACATCTGCAGGTAACCCTCTTTGGTCGGATTGTTCGAGTCGTTTATATCCACCGCCTGCAGATAGTACCAATCCGCCGTATAGGCCTTTTTACCGTCAGGTGAAATCGCAACGGCTTTCGCACCGCTGGGCACACTTACCGAACCGAGCAGCGCAGGATTCATCGGATCGGAAATATCGACTATCTGCAGACCGTTGTCTCTGTCACACACATACATCTTGGAGCGATCTTTCGAAAACTTGACGCTCATCGCCTCAAAGGGCGAGTCGGCTGGCTCAAAAACCGCCAGCATAGCCGAATCCGGAGAGGGTATATAGGGCTCTCCGTTATGAACCGCATCTACAAGTTCCCGCATCTTGTCTGCATATTCGCTCTTTACCGCTCCCTTGTCGGTCACCGGATCGAACATGCACATGTCTTTTACGCTTACGTTTCCGTCGCCGTCTATA
>JALSXE010000015.1:0-1516 GCA_027072755.1 Campylobacterales bacterium
GGTCTATCCCTACAGAGATGCCAATGTGTACAGGGTTTTGAAATTTAGACCCAAGCGCCCCATCGAAGCCCACATCTGGAAGATAAAAGATGGCAATAGAAGCATCGCCTCCAACGTCAGGGGCGAGTATATGGACGGCTACTACACGCTCTTTGTGAGCGTCGACGAAGATCTCGTCGTAAGAAGGAAGAGGCTGATTTTAAAGGAGAAAGAGAGCTTTTTTGGAGGAAGTATACGCAAGAAGGACGGCTATGTTGTCGAGGCGCTCAACCAGTCGGACAAAATAAAAGAGCTCACCATCATAGAGCGTATTCCGGTAGCGGTCAGAAGCGACATAAATGTCAGACTTCTCGGAGTAACTTCGGACAGAAAGGTCTCCTACAAAGAGGGAGAGAACGGAAAACTCACGATAGAACTCTCTGTGCCCGCACACTCCGACGCCTCGGTCGAAGTACTCTTCGAAGTGACTTTCGACAAAGAGAAACCGGTAATATTTTGAGTCCGTCGATGAAGAGAGGAATGGTGCAGCTCTATACGGGTGAGGGCAAAGGTAAAACCACGGCCGCCGCCGGCCTTGCGCTCAGGGCTATGGGAAGCGGATGGAAGGTGCTTTTCGTACAGTTCATGAAAAGCGTCGAAAGTGCCGAGATCGAGATGCTCGGCCGGTGCGGAGGTGATAGTATCGAAATCATGCGGGAGTGGGACGGCACTTTTGTGGTAGAGAAACCGACGCCGAAGCAGAAGCTGATGTGCGAAAATCTCTTCGATTCGATGCTAAAGATGGCCGAGCGGTGGAGGCCCGATATGGTGGTGCTCGACGAGGTTGCGGTGGCCGTATATTTCGACCTTTTGCAGGAGAATAGAGTACTCGATTTCGTCAAAAATAGGCCTCAAACGCTGGAGATCGTCATGACCGGCCGCAATGCGACCGACGCGATGATAGAGGCGAGCGACCTGGTTACGCGGATGGAGAAGGTAAAACACTACTACGACACGGGAGTAAAAGCCAGAAAAGGGATAGAGTATTGAAGATAGTTCCCCGCAAATATATCCGCTACAAGGGTGTAAACTCTTTTTTTACGGGCCTTGTGGGAGGGGCGGTGTTTACGATCTACTCGGTGCTGAAGCCTTCGGTCTTCTCTCTTGGGGGCATAGCCCTTGCAGTCGGTATGCTGGCTGTCGCGAGATACTACGAAAAGATACTCAACATGCGCACGTTCTACAAGATATCCCTTCTTGTGGAGCTGGTCATGCTTGCGCTGGTGGTGTGGTACCTGGCGATGCCGTACGGCTACTCTACCGCCCTGTTGGTCTACGCCGGTTACCAGTTTACCTTTATGTTCGGATCGTACCTCGTAAGGGCAGAGACGATACTGCTGAACAGAAAAAAGATACTCTCATGGCTCGATATGGCGAAACAGGCCGGATACCTCGCCGGAATGCTTGTGTCGTGGCTCTTTTACAAAAGCCTCGAGCTTTTTTGGCAAATAGAGGACCATAAAGAGCAGGTCTACGA
>JALSXE010000016.1:0-1505 GCA_027072755.1 Campylobacterales bacterium
TCGATTCCAGCCAGGCAAGCCGGCGAGGTGTGCCTGCACTTCCCGCCGACATCCCGCGTTTTGCCCTGCTTTCCCCCGTGCCGGCCTGCGACCCGACGATTTTTTGTCGCCGGCCATGAAATTCGCTTGACATTTTGCGACGCCTGTGCACCCCATGCTCGTATGAGCGTCCTAGACCCTCTCCCCATCCATCCCAACCCGCTTGCCGGCCGGGGCAGGCGAAAGCAAATTCCTATCACCATCACCCGACCGGAGCTCTGTCGAAGATTTGAAAGGTTCACCCTGCACAAACCGCCCAGGGGAACGAGCTCGGTGAGGTTGAGCGATCCGCGGTCTTCCACGCTCAAGACCGGATGAACCTGATAGAAGCGGGCGACCTTTTCCTGCAGGTCGAGCAACTCACCCTCGTGAGCGGCGGTGACGATGACATCGAAGTCGAGGTGATAGAGGCGGGGATAGCGACATTCTTCATAACTCAGATTCGGAACATCCTTCTTCACCATGCGTGCCTGGGTCCGGCGGTCACCGTTTTCCATCAGCGTCGGTCCCTGGAGGATGAGGCTGGGAACCTTCGGGACCTCGAACACATCGTCCGCGGCCACGAGCACAGCCTCGGGGTCGATTTCCGCCTTCACCAGGCGAATAAAGCTTTCAACAACTGTTCGAACGGTTTCCAACGATGCACCTCCGGCTATCCGGTCTCTTCTGGCTGTTACCTATCGGAACCGGGGCGGAAGTGTCGGCGGTTAAAAGCACCGAATCGCCTTGCGATACAGTGAAAACAGTCAGTCATTCATGGTGTTGGGCCTCATGCTTCGTTCCCCAACCCGAAACGGAAAGCCAAGAGGTTTTTTTCAAAAAGATATTGACAATAAGCCTCTAAGCAAATAAGATAGTAATTGATTACTAACTTTATCCACTGGAGGTCCTATGGCTGTGCCAAGCAAACATCTTCCTGCCAAAGAACGACGCCTGGCAACTATTGAGACCGTGATCGAGCTGGCCGGGGAACAAAATCCAAGCGAAATTACCACGGCGGCCATCGCCAAACGCATGGGATTGACTCAAGGGGCTCTCTTCCGACATTTCCCCAATAAAAATGCCATGTTACAGGCTGTGATGGAATGGGTCGCCGAGCGTTTGTTGTCTCGCATTGAAAAGGCGGCAGACGCAAAGTCATCCCCACTTGACGCACTCGAAAGCATGTTCATGGCGCATGTGGCGTTTATAGGAGAGCACCCCGGCATTCCCCGTATGTTGTTTGCTGAATTGCAACGCTCTGGAGAAACCGCTCCCAAGCGGATAGCGCAAGCACTCCTCCGCCGTTATGGTGAGCACCTCAATCGTTTGTTTGAACAGGGGAAAGCCTGCGGTGAGATTGATGGAAAACTTGATAACGAGGCCGCGGCCACGCTCTTCATCGGTACCATTCAAGGATTGGTCATGCAATCGCTGATAGCTGGAGATGCGAGCCATATGCACCGAAACGCACCGAAAGTCTATGC
>JALSXE010000017.1:0-1501 GCA_027072755.1 Campylobacterales bacterium
GAACTGGATTAGACCAACTGTAAGAAATGAATAATTTAGGTGTATCCATAGCATCATCCTAAGCATAACGTCCAGGGTCACTTGCCGCTATGGAGCAAGGCCGAAGGCCGCAGCGGAATAGCGGTCAAGTGCACCCAATTGTTGGGCGATTGTATGGTTCTGCTATAATTGATATTCCAGTTACTTGATAAATCTTTTTTCTCTTATAAAGAAGCCAAGCATCTTTTGGTCTTTTTCTGCTATTAGTCGAAATATCTGGGCCTCTAAACAAAACTAGATTTATTCCACCTTCCATAACGCTGCTTTTGAATAATATGCCATCGATAAATACGTCATTTTCCTTTCCATTACTATCTGGGTTATAATAATATGATCTAAAATTTATAGTTTTGATAAATTCTGTAAATACTTGTGTTGGTATGTACTCAATTTCATTGTCTGATTTTCTTATTGGCCTTGATATATCTTTAATGAAGTGCTCAAGAAACGGTTTGAAGTACTCCTCATACGAGAAACTATATTCGGGGTCAAAAATACTTCTTCGAGATTCAATTTCCTTTGTTAAATTCAGAACAAATAATCGTTTAATAACCTCAAACTCAGCGACGACAACATTCTCGGCAACCCTTGGACCTACTTCGTGAATACAAACATCTGGACTGAGCCCACCGTAAAAAAATGAAATTCCTGTAGGGCTCATTCTGCTGTTTCTTGAATTTTCTGGAGGTGGACTTGTCAAGTCTTTATGAGACCATTTCCTGGTCCCATTATCTATTCGTGCTCTGTAAATCTTAGTTTGTGGCTGGAGTACATCGATCAGCGTAGGCATAAAATTCTTTGTAAGGTGGTTCAGAAATTCCTTTGGCTGGCTATAGTCAAATTGATTTTCCTCCGGTGATGACAAAAATATCGTGAATCTCTTTTTTGTTTTGACCGTTTTGCAAAAATTTTCCCAGTATCTAATTTCATCTGGATCCCCTGATGGTGGCCCATAGGGGTCTCTTCTAACGTATGGTGTTGCATCATTTGAGACGAGGTCCTCAAGCAAAACATGGGGATCATCTAGGCTATCACCAAATATGCATTGTTCCTCTACCAGAATCTCCTCAATATCTAGTGTTGGAAGCTGATACCCACCTTCAGCAGAGACATAGCTAACTTGATTTGCAGCATCTTCGTAATATCTTTCCACTCCTTGCATTATAAAATGACCAACGTCTTCGACAGCGCAAACGTTAACATTCATGCTTCCGCAATAATCGCAATCCCCAACAATATGATATGATTCGATGAATTTAATGATTTCAGATTCAGAGAAACAATTGCTACAGCATCTATTCATGAGTTTTATTCTTTCCGCCCAACGACAAAGCTCACTGGCGCCAATGGAGCGCAGCGGAATTGGCGTCCAGTGCAGCGCCTTGTTAAGTGCCATTCTCTAACTCTGATAAAAGTTCCGATGGGCGGACTAGCTTGACGCTTAGATTGCTATGCGTATTGT
>JALSXE010000018.1:0-1495 GCA_027072755.1 Campylobacterales bacterium
ACATTTATATAGACCCGAATTTAAATCCAAAATGCAATATTTCATTCTAAAGAATTATATCTCAACTTTTCACTTTTCACCAAAAAAGCTCTTTGACAAAAGTTCTCCTGTTAAGTAAAATGGTAATACCAAAGACATAAAGGATAGTCATGAAAACCGTAACACTAAAAACAGACGACTATTTTTTCGACAAGCTTACAGAACTGGCAAAAGAGCTGCATCTTACCAAGAGCGAACTTATACGCCGTTCTGTGACGGAGTATGAGCGTCATATTCATCGAAAAAAACTCAAAGAGCGGTTCAAAGCCGCTTCGATGCGTGTTAGAGAAAGCAACCGTGAGACAATGGAGCTTTTTGAAGACACATTAAATGACGGGCTCGAAAATGTTTGAAAGAGGCGGGATATATCTTGCCAGACTAAATCCTGCAAGAGGTGCGGAGCCCGGCAAAGTACGCCCGGTTTTGATACTCCAGAGCGATCTGCTAAACGAGGTGGGCCATACAACGGTTATCGTTGTACCTTTGACTACCAACCTGATAGACGATGCGTACCCCCTGCGTATGCGCATAGAAAAACGCGCAAAACTAAAAAGCGATTCGGACCTGCTATGCGATCAGATACGTGCCATCGATTCAAGGCGCATAGTGCCGGAAAAGATCGCATCTTTGAGAGAGAGTGAGATGATAGAAGTAGAAGCATTAGTTTCTCTGATTCTGGATTTTGAATCTTAGTAGAAAAAGTTCCAGGCGATGCCAATGATTTTAATGTTTAGGTTTTAGGTGTTAGGTGCTGGGTGTTAGGTGCTGGGTATTGGGTTTTGGGTGATAAGGTAAGAGGTTCCGGATGATGCTAATATCACCAATCATCTCCGCGTAACACGGCTCACCTAAACTTTTCGTTTTTCATTATTCACTTTTCACCGGCAATCTCCCCCTTGACTTCCAAAACCGATATAGTATAAAATGTATCTACATATATATACAAGGATATACATTATGAAAAAAGCGATCAACATAAGAATGGACGAGTCGTTGTTGAATGAGCTCGATGCATATGCAAAAGAGCTTGACAGAACGAGGACGTACCTCATAGAAAAAGCCGTAAGTGCATATTTCGATACTCTGGATGAGATGATCTCAGATAAACGCATAGACGATATAAAAGCCGGGAAAACGGCAGTCGTGCCTCTTGAGGAAGTCTTTAAAAAAGCCGGAATAGATGTATAAAGTAGCTTTCGAGAAGGAGGCTGAAAAGGAGTTTCTAAAGCTCGAAAAGAGTGCGCAAAAGCTCGTTGCTTCCAAAATTTTGGATCTTCAAAACGGCATATTCAACAACGACAAACCGCTGCATGGAAAGCACAAAGGAAAATTCAGAAAAAGGGCCGGGGATTACCGGATAATCTATTTAAAAGAGAACAATCTACTTGTTATTACCATAATCAGAGTTGCGCACAGAAAAGAGGTGTATTGATTTTGGAGGTTTTGGGTTTTGGGT
>JALSXE010000019.1:0-6112 GCA_027072755.1 Campylobacterales bacterium
GGGGTAAAGTCGGTCTCTTCGGAGGTGCGGGAGTCGGCAAGACGGTTATCATCATGGAGCTTATCCACAATGTCGCTTTCAAGCACAGCGGATATTCGGTTTTTGCGGGGGTCGGTGAAAGAACGCGTGAAGGAAACGACCTCTATAACGAGATGAAAGAGTCTAACGTTCTCGACAAAGTCGCACTCTGCTACGGACAGATGAGCGAGCCTCCGGGTGCGCGTAACCGAATCGCTCTTACCGGACTCACGATGGCGGAGTATTTCCGTGACGAGATGGGCCTCGATGTCCTTATGTTCATCGACAACATCTTCCGATACGCTCAGGCCGGTTCAGAGATGTCCGCACTTCTTGGACGAATCCCCTCGGCGGTCGGTTACCAGCCTACACTCGCGAGGGAGATGGGTGTTTTGCAGGAGCGAATCACATCTACAAACAAAGGGTCTATCACCTCTGTTCAGGCCGTCTACGTTCCGGCGGACGACCTAACGGACCCGGCTCCCGCATCGGTTTTCGCACACCTCGACGCGACTACGGTTCTCAACCGTAAAATCGCCGAAAAAGGTATCTATCCGGCAGTCGACCCTCTCGACTCCACAAGCCGAATGCTCGACCCCGTGATCATCGGTGAAGAGCACTACAATGTCGCCCGAGGCGTTCAGAGCGTGCTCCAGAAGTACAAGGACCTTCAGGACATCATCGCCATTCTCGGTATGGACGAGCTTAGCGAAGAGGATAAAAAGACGGTCGAACGTGCACGTAAAATAGAGAGATTCCTCTCTCAACCTTTCTTCGTCGCGGAGGTATTTACCGGTGCTCCCGGAAAGTATGTTACACTGGAGGAGACCATAGAGGGCTTCAAAGGGTTGCTCGAGGGTGCTTACGACGATCTGCCGGAGGCAGCATTCTATATGGTGGGAAGTATCGAAGAGGCGAAAGAGAAAGCCGAAAAACTCAAAGCCAAAGCATCTTGACGGGTCTCGCCTGTCAAGTTAGCTCGCTATCCTAAGTAAAGGATACATATGGATACAATGAAACTGGAAATTGTGACACCGACCGGTCCTATATTTTCAGGCGATGTAAAATCTGCAACCTTTCCCGGTGCAGAGGGCGAATTCGGGGTGCTTCCCGAACATGCATCGCTTGTCTCTCTGCTGGATGCGGGTGTCATTGAAATCGAAAAGAGTGACGGCACAAAAGAGTCCATCGTAATCGACTCGGGTTACGTGAAGGTCGATGAAGAGAAGACGCTCGTAGTGGTCGAAGGTGCCGTACCGATCATAGGCGAAACCGAGAGTGAAATCGCCAAAGCGATCACCGAGGCGAAAGAGCTTCTTGAGAAAGCCGGCAACTCCGACATCGCCATCGCGAATGTCGAGGCCAAGGTCGAAGCTGCCGCCAAGACCAGATTCTAAACTATGTTCGAGATTGTAAGCGGATATCTCGACCGAAGCAGCCCGATTACTATCTTTGTATTGGGTGTTCTCTCCTTCTATCTATTCATTACCGTCTGGATCTTCGTCTATAGATACCTTGCTCTAAGCAGGTGGCTCTCGAGAGAGAGCGACTCGCTGGAGCAGATGCATATGGGTTCCGCATCCGTATCGCCGAAGTCGATTTTAAAAAGCTGCCTGAAAAAGAGTCTGACTCCAAATTCGAGGCTACTTCAGATGTGTGAATACGCCGCAACCAAAGAGGCTACAAAGGGGCTGACGATCCTCTCTCTCATTGCCAGCACCTCCCCTTTTATCGGCCTTTTCGGTACCGTAATCTCCATTCTTGAAGCTTTTGCCGGGCTGGGGACGCAAAAGAGCGCCACTCTAAGTGTGGTGGCTCCAGCTATCAGCGAAGCGCTTGTCGCGACAGCCGCCGGTATTTTTGTGGCGATATTCGCATACAGCTTCCATCTGCTTCTAAAGAGAAAAGCGTACGAGCTCTCAACAACCATATCGATGCAGGCCGATCTGCTCTTATCGGGCAAAAACGGAAAGTAGTAGAATGCAGTACGAGTGGGATGAGAATCCGGATCTGAATATAACTCCCCTTGTAGATATCATGCTCGTTCTTATGGCTATTTTGATGGTCACCGCTCCGACCATCATCTATCAGGAGAAGATAACGCTGCCCAAAGGGAGCAAAACGCAGACCCTGCAAAAGATCAAATCCATCGAGATCAGAATGGATAGAAACGGCGTTATCTATTTTTTGAAAGAGAAGTACAAGGCTATCTCTTTTCCGGACAGCTTCATGCTCAAAACCGAGAGTATGGACAAGAACATCCCCGTTTATATACGTGCCGACAGGATGCTTAGATACAAAGATGTCATGTTTCTGCTCAAAACGGTAAAAGAGGCCGGATTTTCGAAAGTCTCTCTGGTGACAGATGGGTAGCGACAAGAGACTCTTCTTTATAGGAGGCATAGCTGCCTCGCTCTTCTATCTTCTTCTGCTTTTGGGCCTGGTCTACTTTTTTAACGAGTACAAACGATCTAAAAGGTACGTTCCCGCAAAAACCGAAAGTATAGAGGTGTCGATACTGCAGCAATCTTCGCAAAAACCGAAGCCGAAGCCGATACCGGCGGCAAAGAGAGAACAGAAAAAGCAGATCAAACTACCGGTAGAGAAGAAGCACTCCGCAACCGCCGCAAAAATTACAGCCGCTTCGAAGCCGAAAGCCATCTCCTCTCTTTTTGAAGGGATAAAAGCGAGTGCACCGGTCGAGAGCGGCAGTATCGCCAGACTTGCCAACGCTCCGAAGATAAAATATAAAGCGACATCTTCCAAAGAGCGGAAAGTGACGCAGAAGGCGAGCCGACTCGTAAGAGATATAAACCTCAGCAGGCCCGAGATAGAGATTACATCCAAAAGCTCCGGCATAGGCGAAGTAAACGAATATATGAGCAAACTGTACGATAAAATCTACAAATCGTGGCAGCCTCAGGCCATCTATGCGGGAGAGCAGGCAAAAGTGCGTTTGAGGATCGCCCCTGACGGAAGTTTCGAATACACTCTACTATATCCTTCGGATAATCAAGGTTTCAATCAGAGCCTGATAGAATATCTCGACCGGTTGAAGATGGAAAAGCTCCCTCCAAGAAAAGAGGGAGGTTTACTGAACGTAGATATAACATTTAAAGCCAAGGAGTAGCGGTGCGCTATTTGATGATACTTTTGACGGGGATAATGCTTGTGGCGTCGGATGCGACCCTGGAGATCGTGAAGAGCACGGATAACAGACCCTCCGTCGCTATACAGGATGCATCCGAATTTGGAGATATGGGCATAAGAGGAAAATTTTTCCGTCTTGTCATGGGAGATTTGAAAGTTACCGCCCACTTCAAAGTGGATGATACATACAGAAGCTGCAGCTACGACTCTATGATAGATCCTCTCCTCAAAAACGGCGACTATCTCTTCAGGTATCGTTTCAGGGAGGGTGACGGGCAGAGGCTCTACCTGGATGTAAGAGCTTACGATTTGAGATCCAAAAGCGCGGTATACGAGAGGAGTTATCGTGTGGCCAACCGCGGCAGATACCCGTTTTTGATACATCAGGCCGTAATCGACTTCAACGACTACATGCAGATGCCGAGCGTCGACTGGATGAAACGGTATGTAGTCTTTTCACAATATACAAAACCGAAACGGGCCGATATAGTGGTCGCAGACTATACGTTGACCTACAGAAAGAAGATAATAAGCGGCGGTTTGAACATATTCCCGAAGTGGGCAGATCGTGACCAGAGGGGAATCTATTTCACGAAACTTGGCAGCAGGCCCGTTCTGTACTATTTCAATATATATACCGGCAAACAGAGAAGGGTCATATCGTCAGACGGTATGCTTGTCTGTTCGGATGTGAGCAGGGACGGGAAAAGATTGCTGTTGACGATGGCTCCGGAAGGACAGCCCGATATCTATGTATACAATATCGAGAGCGGAGTGAAAGAGCGGTTGACATTCTATTCGGGCATAGACGTTTCCGCACAGTACACAGGTTCCGAGAAGAAGATAATTTTCGTATCGGACAGGCTCGGATATCCCAATATTTTCATAAAAAGGATCGGAGAGAGGGCGGTGCGGCAGCTGGTCTATCACGGAAAGAACAACAACGCCTGCAGCGCGCACGGCAAATATGTCGTATATACGAGCAGGGAGAGCGACAATGCGTTCAGCTCCAACACTTTCAACCTATATCTTGTCTCGACCGAGAGTGACTATATCAGAAGGCTAACCGCAAGCGGCGTAAACCAGTTTCCGAAATTCTCACCTGACGGAGAGAGCGTCATGTATATCAAGCACTACGCCTCGCAAAGCGCCCTCGGAGTAATCAGACTCAATTACAACGAAGGGTTTCTTTTTCCTCTGAAGGGGCATAGGATACAGTCGATCGACTGGTAGCGCTATAGTTGAAGATCTCGATAAACGGAGATGAACGGCGGCAGTCTTGTCGGGTGATTTAACGGTAAAGTAAGAAAAAGCGTGCTAAAATCCTCTAAATTCCGAAGGAGATGAATCGATGAAAAAGAGCCTTGTACTTGCTGCGGCGGTAGCCGCACTGCTGATGAGCGGATGTTCTCAGAAAAAGCCGGAAGTCGATATGACAAAGCAGGAGACAACCGAGAAGGCGGCACCTGCGGTTACTGAAGCCGACACAGGTATCGGTACCGTTGTAGGGAGTGAAGAGAGAGGGGAACTAACAACACTTCCGGAAAGCAGCCGTATGGAGAAGATAAAAGAGCTCGAGGCGAAGGCGAAAAAGATCTACTTCGACTTCGACAAATACAATATACGGCCCGACCAGGAGCCCCGCGTGGACGAAGATGCACAGCTCTTCTCTTCGGATGCGGCCAAAGATCTTACCATTAAAATAGAGGGCAACTGCGACGAGTGGGGAACGGACGAGTACAACTACGCACTTGGGCTCAGGCGTGCCAAAACGGTGAGGGACGCTTTCGCGATAAAAGGGATCGACGAGAGCCGTATGGTAATGGTCAGCTACGGCGAGAGCAACCCTGTGTGTACGGAACATACAAGAGAGTGCTGGGCTAAAAACAGACGTGTAGAGTTTGAACTTCTCCCGTAAATGAGAAAAGTTCCGTTATCTCTTCTGCTGCTTCTGGGTCTCTCTTTCGCCGGTACCCGGGAGCCGTCTGCATTCGGAGCAGGAAACCTCGACTCTTCCGAACCTTACGGGTTGAGTGAAGATGAGCGGCATATTCTTAAAAACAGGCGTGCGATAGAGGCACTGCAAAAGGCGCTTTTAAAGCAGCAGCAGACGGTCCAGCAGAATCGAGAGCGCATAGACGGGCTGCAGAGCATCATAGAGGGGTGGAACGGCAAGATAAGGGAGTTCGAAAGATCTATCGGGCAGATAGAGGATCTAAACCGCTCCGTATCCGATCTTCAGGCAAAAACCGAGACCCTCTCCAAAACACAGACCGAAAACTTCGAACAGATACGCACCGTACTGCAGGAACTTGGAACCCTAATAGACTCCATAAATGAGAAGTATGTCGACAAAGAGCGCTTCAGTCGTCTCGAAAATGCGTTTTTGGAGTTTAAAGAGGCGTATGAATCTTTTGTAAAAAAGGCCGATCTCAGCGGCAAGTCGAACGCCGAAATATTCAAAGAGGCCAAAGAGCTCTTTCGCAAGAAGAGCTATACGGAGGCCAAGAGATACTTTTCGTACCTGATAAAAAACCACTACAAGCCGGCTACGTCGAACTACTACCTCGGCGAGATCGCATACCGCAACGGACGCTACAAGGATGCGATAGCCTACTATAAAAGAAGTGCTTCGCTCTACGACAAGAGCAGTTTTATGCCCACTCTGCTTCTGCACACGGCCATATCATTGCAGCGCATAGGCGACAAAGAGCAGGCGAGGCAGTTTTACAACTCTCTTATAAGCCTCTATCCCGGAAGCAAAGCCGCGGCGGTCGCGAAAAAGAGACTCTCCAAACTTTGAGGTAGTAGCCCGTTCGGCACTGACCGAATGGAATAGAAAATGCTAGGAGATTGGCAAACATTCCAAGGAGCCAATCGTGTCGAAAGAGGTGAAATATCGGAGAATGAACCAGGAAGAGAAAGAGTTGATGTACAGACTCTT
>JALSXE010000020.1:0-1476 GCA_027072755.1 Campylobacterales bacterium
TACGATAGCGACAAGCAGGCCGAAACCGATATATAGAAGCGTCACCTTCCAGCCGAAAAGCGCAAATAGCATAGCTATCGCAATCTCGTTGTTCATCGGTGCCGATACCAGATAACTGAACGTCACTCCAAGAGGTATGCGCGCCTGCAAAAACCCGAGAAACAGCGGGATGGCACTACAGCTGCAAAACGGAGTTATTATTCCAAATAGTGCGGCTGAAATATGACCGAAAAGCGGATGTCTTTTGCTTAAATAGTCTCTTACGATCTCTGTAGGAAAGAAGCTCCTTAAAAATGTTACGGCGAAGATGATAACGGTAAGAAGCAGAAAAATCTTGACCGTGTCGTATATGAAAAAGTCAAGAGCCTCCGCAGCCCTGCCTCCCATACCCAAAGTTTCGTAGACGAAACTATCGACTGCATCTTTCCACATATCAGGATATGAGCTTTACAATCTCGTCTACGGAGAGCACTTTACCGACACTTACCACTTTCGAGTCCACAACGAGTCCGGGGGTGCTCATGACACCGTATTTCATTATCTCGGTTATATCATCCACTTTTTTGATCTGGGCGAATTTTCCGCTTTTTGCCACCGCCTGCTTTACATTCTCTTCAAGTGCCCTGCACTTTGCACATCCGGTGCCGAGTATCTCTATGGTCATTGCAAAAGCTCCTTCTCCACAATAGGCAAAAGCCTCTCTTTTATTAGATCTTTCGTCTTTTCAAACTCTTCATATCCTTTACCGTCCGGATCTTCAAAACCCACATGCAGAGTCTTGACGGATGCGGGAAAAACCGGGCACGACTCCTTCGCGTTGTCACATACGGTCACCACAAGATCGAAGGGCCCTTCGGCAGATACCTCGTCGATGCTCTTCGAGTGGTACTTATCGTTCCATGCTCCCTCTTCTTCAAGCACCTTTACCGCATTCGGATTCACTCTGCCCGAAGGGTTCGAGCCCGCACTGAAAGCCTCTACCCCTTTTGGACCCAGATATCTGTTTACAAGGCCCTCCGCGATTATCGAGCGGCAGCTGTTGCCGGTACACAAAATAAGCACTTTTTTCATAATTTACACTCTTTTGAAAGTTTTTTAAGGTCGGGAAGTTCCACAGGCAGAGTGCGAATCTCTTCCAGGGCCTCCTGCCTGAATCTGCCGAGCGGAGAGCGTATGGAGTAGTATCTCCAGCGGCCGCACTGTTTCGAGCTCAAAAAACCGGCATCTTTCAAAATCTTCAGATGCCTCGATAGTCGCGACTGGATCATACCGAAGGATGCTTCGAGATCACATACGCAAAGGGGTCCGTGCATATCTATGAATTTAAGCAGTTTTACCCGCGTCTCGTCATAGAGCGCCCCTATGCTTTTCAAAAAATCCTCCATAGCCTCCACACCGTCTCCTTTCGGATAGTCGAATCATAGCATATTTAATCTCATATATCAAGATATATTGATATATTTAAACATGCATGGC
>JALSXE010000021.1:0-6047 GCA_027072755.1 Campylobacterales bacterium
CAACTACCGCAGTCTCCACGCCCCGATGCCTGTTATCGGCTTCTTCTCGAATCCATGGGTGCTCGGAGCCTGGACCCTCACCGTTGCGGCACAGGTTGCCGCCGTATATGTTCCGTTTCTTCAGGAAGCACTCCATACCGTGCCGCTTCGATGGGAAGACTGGCTTCTGATATTCGAAGTGGCGGTTCCGATCTTCGTCGTGGTAGAATTGTACAAAGCTTTCGAATGGTGGATCGTCAAACGAAAAAACGGAGGGCAGAAGAGTGGAGTATGATGTCGTAAAAACGCTGCTCATCGCAATTTTGCTCGGTTTTGCGATAGGTATGCAGCGCTCCATGACATATATCTACAAGGGTGAACAGACCTTCGCCGGCTCCAGGACATTCGCACTGATAGCCCTGGCCGGATATCTGTCGGGATGGCTTCAGCACTATATTCCAGGGTTCATACCGGTTTCGATGGCGGTTTTCGGTTTTCTGGTCGGTGTATCCTACTTTATGAAGGTTCAGACATCCAAAAAGTGGGGTATGACGACGCAGGTCGCGGCGATCGTAACCTTCATACTCGGGCTCATGATCCGTTTCGGCCTGGAAAACTACGCGGTATTCATAGGCGTCTTGATGATAATAGTGCTCGAGATAAAACCGAGGCTCAGAAAGATCGAATCGCATATCTCCACCACCGATATAAACGCCGTGGTTCTCCTGCTCGCCATGAGCTTCGTGATTCTTCCCGTGCTTCCCGACAAAATGATAGGCCCCTACAATCTGTTTAACCCCTACAAAACGTGGCTGATGGCGGTTATAATCGCCGGAATCTCTTTTGTAGGCTATGTCGCCATCAAAGTGCTCGGGCAGAAGCACGGAGTATTTCTGACCGGTGCGGCGGGGGGTCTGATCTCTTCTACAGCCGTTTCGATATCGCTCTCTGAAATGTTTCAGAAGAGGTTCGACCTTCTGAACAATTACGCAGGAGGCATAGCGATAGCCTGCACATTCATGTACCTAAGGGTCCTTTTCGAAGCGTTCGTCATCCATCCCCAACTGGCACTGAGGCTCGCACCCGCCTACCTGGGTGCCGCCGTGTCGGGTCTGCTTTTCAGCTACTACCTCTATACCCATGCAAAGAGTGTACAGATAAGCATCGAGAGCTCCGCCATAACGAAAAACCCGCTGCAGCTTAGTGAAGCGATCAAGTTCGGTATCCTTTTTGGAATCATATACGGTGCCATAGCTTTCGTGCAGACACGTTACGGAGACATCGGGGTCTATATCGTCTCGCTCTTTTCGGGAATCACCGATGTCGATGCGATCACCCTCTCTTTGAGCCAGCTTTCTGTGGACAACAAACTGGCACAGACAGCCGCCATGAACGGCATAGTCATCGCTTCCGTCACGAACTCCATAGTCAAACTGGGTATCGTATACTGGATCGGAGGGGTGAAGCTGGGATGGAGGCTGGCGCAGTTTTTTCTCCTGACTCTGGGGATAATGCTGGCGGGACTGTTCGTTTCGGAACGGCTCCTCTTCTAATTCCGCCGGCCGATACTTTTTTACTTGACATCGGGTGTTCAAAGGCATATAATCGATCTATAAACGTAAAGTCAAAAAGATAAATTAGAGGCGGGTTCGCAAGCGTCATAATAATGGTTAGAAAAGTTTTCAAGAAAAAGCGCAAAAACGGCAAAATAGAGGCGTTTATAGAGAAATATAAAATTCCTAGGGAGTTTCTTTCGGTCAACCGAAAATCGGTGACGAAAGCTCTGCTTGTGGGGATTTTCATCGCCTTTATTCCTATGCCGTTTCAAATGCTCGCCGTACTGGCCGTGTCGCCTTTCATCAGATTCAATATACCCATCGCGATATCGATGGTGTGGCTCTCGAACCCATTTACGATGCCGCCTATGTACTATATGGAATATCTAACCGGCACATGGCTTCTGGGAATGGAGCCTCTTCACGATGTAAAGATGAGTGTGGAGTGGTTCCAGTCGCATCTTGACGATATATTCATACCCCTTTATGTCGGAACGTTCTTCTATTCGATAACGGTTTCGATATCGGTCTATTTTCTGGTGAACTGGCTCTGGATACGTTCTGTAAACCGC
Source organism: Campylobacterales bacterium (assembly GCA_027072755.1). Taxonomy (GTDB): domain Bacteria; phylum Campylobacterota; class Campylobacteria; order Campylobacterales; family Hydrogenimonadaceae; genus Hydrogenimonas. The sequence continues at coordinate 2,108 of JALSXE010000021.1, forward strand.
GAAAGAAAGCTCAAGAAAGAGTCTTGAGCCTCTTACTCCCTAATATCGAACAGTACGACGACAACGCTCTGCAGAGGGTTCGCGTTGTCGTTGCTTATCATCAAAGACCGGTCATCTTCCATGCGGGTCACCCCCTAGAAGTTGTCGAGCTTCCAGCCATCCTCGCTTCTTGCTTCGGCAAGCCGTTTACGCTGCCTTTTTCGGGGCTTTGGAGCTACAGGATAGTTGTTCTGTAGCGAAAGACGGGATCGAAGTCCCCTCGAGAGTAAAAGTTTCAGGTTTTACCCAAAAGGTGTAAATCTATAATTTCGGAAAAAGAGGCTGTTTGGCTCCGACACATGAAATACCGCAGCATATCGATATTTGACAACCGCGACCCCCGGCAATTATAATACATAAAATATGTTAATTGTCGATATATTTGTAGCCTATTCTATTAGAAAGAGGATGGATATGAGGATTTTTTTGATACTGATATCGGTTTTATCGCTGCTTGGGGCCGCACAAGATAGCGGAAGAGATCCTTATGAAGCTTTGAATTTTCTCAGGCTGAAAAACGGGATGGAGGTCTATATGCTTCCCGATCCCAAAGCCCAGAATGTCCGGCTTCAGATTGTCGTGGGTGTCGGTTACGACAACGAGACAGAGAGAGACTACGGACTTTCGCATCTTGTGGAGCATATAGTATTTAGGGATCGAAGGGTTCCGCATCACGACTATCTCGACTATATAAAAGAGGAGGGAGGAAAAGGAGTTAACGGATACACGACCCGCTACGAAACGGGCTACAGGGCGACGATAGAACCCGAAAAGGGAGAGTGGCTTGTAGGTACGTTCGCATCGATGCTATTCGATAAAAATGTGACACAAGAAGATCTCGAGATCGAAAAGAGCGCTCTTCAGATTGAAATCGGCGAGCCCCGCTGGTATCACGCTCCGCTCTACGCCGTAAAAAACTTCTTCAAAACTATTATGCCGCCCCGAGAAGATATATTCAATCTCGATTTCTCACTGCCGAAAGAGAGACCGCTTCCGGATCTCTATTTCGCGCAGAGGAACAACAAGGGCTTCAGCCTGGCGGAGGTGATGGAGCGCTACGAGAGGTACTACTATCCGGCAAATATGAAGCTTTTTATAGCCGGCGACTTCGATACCGCATCTATGAGAAAAAAGATAGAGGAGACTTACGGAAAAATCGATAAAAGCGGGAGCGAACGCATCGTGCGGCCGCACCATACCCCCAGACTGAACGGAAAACCTTTCGAGCGCTTCTATCTGGGAACACCGAGGAGTTACGCATATATCGGCACTAAATATATATTGGACGACTATAGGAAATACCTAATAATCGACAGCTATATTCTATCGCTTGCCGACCGTCTCCAGCGGCGGCTGCGCAACCTTTACGGAAAGAGTTACAGCGTAAATCCGCAAAACTTCGGAAGAGAGGCGGCACAGATCGCGGCGGTGGGCTTCGACGGGCTGGCGGACTCAATCGACGGCAATCTGGCCGCGGCCCGAGAACTGATATCGGAGGATGTCGGGGGGATGGACGAAGAGAGTATCGGCAAGGCGCTCGAGGCGTACGATACACTCTATTTCGCCTCGCAGGAGCACGATGTGGATACTCTTATGGATCTGATAGATACGGCGAGGTATGTTAGGGAAGAGTACAACATAACGGACAGAAGTCCGTACGATATCTTCAGATCCATTACGCCGGAGCTTTTCGCGAGGACCGTGTCAGACAACTTTCGGCCCCAAAACGGTTACAGCGTCCTCTTCAGGGAGTACTACCTCTTTCCGATGGACTCGTTCGTTTTCGCAGTGGTGATGATTCTGATCTTTATAGTTCTGTATAGACGATACTACGCCTCACTACTGAAGAGAAAGGGTCTCTATTTTACACAGCGCGATATCATCTTCCAAAGAAGGTGCAGCAGCCGTTTTATCGGATTTTTGGTCTTTGCGATCACTATTATAGCAGCAATAGTTCTGCAGGAGTGGGTCTCATACCTGCTATTTTGGTGGATACAAGGCGATCCGTACTATCCGAAAAGACTCGATGCTCCATGGAGTTTCATTGTGAAGTCGGCGGAGTTTCTGATCTATACCGCTATCTTTCTGGCTCTCATCTCTCTATGGAGATACTACGCCAAAATTGTCGTGACCAAAAATGCGCTGATAGCGATAGGAAGCCGAATCCTTCCGATAAAGAGGGATGAGATAGAGAGTGTCAAGGCGGTGCCGTTCAAAGAGAGCCGATTCACGAACAGAGTCGGTACTTTTCTGCGTTTCTACAAGCCTCTTGTGGAGGTACTCCTGAAAGACGGCAGACGCTACTACATAAGAAGTGCGAATGCCCGACATCTAAGCGAGGATCTGACAGGGTGGCTCTCTAACGACGGCGGTAGAGTGAGGTAGAAGCCGGAGCACTCTTTTATACCTTTTATTTGACTATTTTTTATGCTACGGCTTATTGCCATTTTCGGCGAAAGGCTATACAATAGTGGTAAAAAATAGAAGGCAGTAAAATGGACACTCAACAAAAAGAGTACGAGAAGATGAAAGGTGAGATAGAGACCGAGATCAGAGCTATATTCAAGGCCAACATGAAGATCTTCGACTGGGATATTCCCGAAAATGACGAGCGCAAATCGGCACGGCTCATCATTACGGCGATGGAGGAGGCGATAGAGCGTCTCAAAGAGGAGGTGGAAGCCGGCAAGTACGATAACTATTAGGAGACCGGATGAAGAGAGAGAATTGGCTCAAAGGGGTAGAGGCGTTTCGTTCAGTACATTTCAAAAAACATGAGAAAGATTTTCTTAAGCTCGTAGAGAAGGGCCAGAATCCCAAAGCGCTCTTCATAGGGTGCAGCGACTCCAGGGTTCTTCCGAACCTCATTACCTCTACCGGGCCGGGTGATCTTTTCGTAGTCAGGAATGTCGGCAATTTCGTTCCCCCTTTCAAACCGGACAACGATTTTCACGCCACTGCCGCCGGAATCGAATATGCGGTCAGCCATCTAAGGGTAGGGGAGATAATAGTCTGCGGCCATAGCGACTGCGGCGCCTGCAAAGCGCTCTATGAAGACCATAGCGGTAGAGAAGATGATATGATACATACGATAAAGTGGCTCGAACTGGGTATGCCCGCAAAAGAGCTCGCGCAAAAGAGTGTAGCGGACGGAAACGGCTCCGAGCTTCAGGAGGCGACCGAGAAGTTCTCCGTCATTTTCCAACTGCAGAATCTTCTTACTTACCCCAATATTCGCAAAAAGGTGGAGGCCGGAGAGCTCTTTCTGCACGGGTGGTACTATCGCCTGCAGAGCGGGGAGGTCGAGTATTACGATCCCGACGAGCACGCCTTCTTCCCGCTCGAGAGGGTAAAAGAAGGATGAAGATAGCCGTTATAGGTGCCGGCGGTGTCGGCGGCTTCATAGCCGCGATGCTCTCGCGCTCCGGTGAATATGTATGTGTAATAGCCCGAAACAGCCAAAAAGAGGCGATAGAGCGCAGCGGTATAGTTGTGCAGATAGGCGGGAAAAGCCTGCGTGCCCACCCATCCAAAGTGACCGACGACCCTTCCACTCTTTCTGAAACCTTCGATGCCGTGCTCTTCTGTACCAAAGGGTACGACCTTGAGTCGGCCGCGGTTTCGGTAAAGAGCATAGTGGATGAACACACCCTTCTGGTACCTCTGGGCAACGGGGTGGCAAATGCGCGGAGAGTAAAACGTATCTATCCCGGCAACGAAGTTGCGAACGGTGCGATATACATAGTCTCCCACCTCAAAGAGCCGGGCTGTATAGAGGTGAAAGGCAAGGGTGCCTACATGGTGATCGGTACGGACTCAAATATACCTTCGTCGGTCGAAAAGCTTGCCGAAACCCTTCAAAAGGCGGGTATAAAGACAAAAGCGAGCGGCGAGATAACGA
>JALSXE010000022.1:0-1471 GCA_027072755.1 Campylobacterales bacterium
TCAATGGAGAATTGTGCATTGTTGTAACCCGACCAGTCTCTGATGTAATAGCCCAGATAGATGATCCTTACTTTTGCGTGTTCAACGTCTTCTTCAGGGGGATAGGTGTAAAAGTGGAGATCCTTCCTGGAGACGTCCCTGGTCATCAGCGGGGTGGGATCACCTCCCTGCAAGGTGTGACAATAGCGCATCTTGGATGCATCTCCATCCAGCCTTCCGTGTCGCTCTCCAATGGTCCAGGCTGGATTCTCGCCCAGAAATACGAGAGGAATCTTATATGCAATGGCTGCATGGATTGGGATGGCGTATAGTGCCATTTCAGTGGACCTGCACCAGTTGGCATGGAGAAAGAAGGACTGGCGCATCATGTTCTTCCATGTGATGGGATCAGGGCTTATGGCAATGGTATCAAAGCCAAGCTCTATTAGATTGGATAGATTGTGGGCCCCCCGTTCTGTCATCTGCTCAGGAGGATAGAGGCAGCTTACAAGCAATGGATTCAGGCCAAGGTCATCCCGGGCATAACATGCAAGCCTGGTGCTGTCCTTTCCACCACTTACAGCCACAATGCAATCATATGAGGATTTTGTGTTCTCCCTTGCCCACTCAATGATTTCTTTTAGTTCCCTGTCTCTTGCCTCCCAGTCGATTCCAGCTTTTTCTTTCTGGAGTTCAAACTGGCACACCGGGCAAAGCCCTTCTTCATTGAAGAAGATGTTGGGTCGGGTGTCGGGATTGACGCACCTTTTACAAAGTTTCATCCGCTCAAAACCTCTTTATAAAAGCAGTGTACTCCTGGGAAAAACCTGCCTTTTCAAACGTCCTCCTGGATGCAATATTTTCCTTTTTGACCAGGGCCTTTAGTGTGTAAACTTCTGGAAACTCCATTTTAAGTGCCTCTACAGCCTTGTTTAAAAGCATCCAGCCAAGACCCTTTCCCATAAACTCAGGGGAAAGCAAAATTGATACCATTGCCTCGCCCTGGGAATTGATGTCGAACCGCACCATGCCAATAGACTCTTCGCCCAGGACCCCCATGTAGATCTTTCTATCCCTCGCCTTTAGTACCCTTTTAAACCACCTCTCATGATCGGACTTTGATATAAAGGATGTGTTAAATGAAGCCATCCTTGCAGGCTCAGAGTTCCTCCATTCAAATATTGGCCACATGTCCTCAAGGGTGGCCTCTCTCACCTCAAGCCCGAAGGCAGCCATAAGATCTGAGACCCTCCTTGCCCCAAGGCCATCGACGAGGGCCCTTGACCTCTTTGCCATAAAGCCCATAAGAGGCGGGTTTGATAAGAGAAAGTCTAAGGCCCCTTTTATGGATTGAGGTTTTACCATATCCACATCGCCTAGAAAGACGACGAATCCATCTTCTGCAAGGGTGCGTGTATGTGCATATTGATTTTCCGCTACACTTAAAAGGATTTGTGGTATCCCCAGGGCCATCCTCTCATAGGTGCTCACC
>JALSXE010000023.1:0-1470 GCA_027072755.1 Campylobacterales bacterium
ACATTACTCTTCGTAATATATATATTCTTTATGAAATATTGAAATGATATTGAAAAAAGTAATCCAAACAGAATAATTAGAAAAAAATAAATCGAAAAGATTACATTTTAATTCCAATTTAATAAAACTCCCTTTATAATCAAATCCAATCTTGAGCGAAATCTGCTAATTATGATCTTAAATTATAATTTCAGAATTTCGCCCAAGAACGATCCGTCACGGTTAGCGGGATGTTAGGCTCGCCTGCCGGTCGGAAGAGTTTCGGCTAAACATCAAACCATATAAACGAAGAGGAGAGAGGCGTGAATGTAGAGAACAGCGGTTCAAACATGGAGGGACCCAAATCGAACAAGAAGATGATTGTGGGGGTTGCGGTGGTTTTTACACTTGTAGGTCTGATAATAGCGTTTATTACGACTGTGGCGGTGAAGGAGACTTCGGCTGTAAACTTCTGCAGCTCCTGCCACTCGATGAAGCCGATGGCCGACGCCTATCTAAACAGCATACACGGCGGATTCGGCAAAACAGGCTTTGTGGCCAGGTGCACCGATTGCCATCTTCCCCATGAATCGACACTGGGTTACCTCGTGCAGAAGGTGAAAACGGGAATCCACGACGTAGTTACCGAGATTACGGCAGATACATACAGAATCGACTGGAAAGAGAAGAGAGAAGAGAGAAGGAACTTTCTCTATGACAGCAGCTGTCTTCACTGCCATGAGAACCTTCTCAATGCTACAAAACCGAACAAAAAGGCCTACCTGGCCCATAAGGCGTACTTCTCCGGAAAGCTTCAGGTCGAAGTAGAACATAAAAAGGTGAAGGCGATGTGCGTTGACTGCCACAAGTATGTGGGTCACTACGAACTCGGAAAGGAGCTCGACAAGATAGGCACGGTCTACGACGAAGCGTACTACAACTACAAGAGAGAAAAACCCAATTACGCCGCCGCTGAGCATGTAGAGGAGCAGAGCACATCCGAAGGCGAAGAGGGTGAAACGGGCGAAGCGGCAGAAGAGGCGTCCGCTTCGGCGCACGGGCATGAGTGAAGGAGCGAATGATGAAAGATGGACAGAATAGAAAACAGCTCCTCTTGATAGGTGGACTGGTCATAGTACTCGCTTTGGGCGTTTTTGCGATGAGCGGAGTCAACTTTACAAGACTCGTAAAGATCAACAAGAATATCATGCACAACATTGCGGAAGGCGCGCATCCGTTCTTCATGGAACGCGAAGTCAGTATAGATTACATAAAACACCATACCGGAAGCACCCATCAGATCGAGTTGAGCGAGCTTCCCCAAGATTTCAGACCGTTGAACAAATATAAGCATCCGCCGTTTATCATGGGGGCTTGTCAGGTGTGTCATGCACCGAAAAGATCGAAGCCGGCCGCCATACTTACTCCTACTGTACAGGATCTCTGCTATAGATGCCATATTCCGATGTATAGGCCGGAGAAAAACATAAA
>JALSXE010000024.1:0-1459 GCA_027072755.1 Campylobacterales bacterium
GTACCATGTCGGAAGACCGAACGAAAACGGCTTTTCCGGACGTGTGCCGCACACTATGGGAATAGACGGCTTCGATTCACATACCAATATCTGTTCCGCGGGTGCACGTGAAGGTTCGATCCAGTGGGCTAACGACGACAGAAACTCCCCCGACTGGGCCAACGCCAAGCTAATTTTCCTGCAATCCTCACACGCCGCCGACGCAGGCCACTATTTCCAGCAGTCGGCCGGACTGATCGCAGATGCACGCAGAAAAGGTGCGAAGATGGTCGTGCTCGATCCCCGTCTTTCGAATTCGGCAGGGATGGCAGACCTTTGGCTACCTGTGTGGCCCGGTACAGAGACCGCACTCTATCTCTACCTGGCGAATAGAATTTTGAATGAGAAAGACAAAAACGGTGACGATCTTGTAGACCACAGATTCGTAAAAGATTGGATCAACTGGGACAGGCTCATGGCCAACCGTGCCTACCTGAGGTTCATGGTCACCAAAGGGTACATCTCGAAGATGCCGAAAGATGAGAGCTATGAGAGCTTTATCGAGCTTATGAGAGAGCTCTATTCGCCGTATACGAAGGAGTTTGTCGTAAAAGAGTGCAAGCTCGAGGGCATGGAGTACAAACTCGACCGGCTCTTTGAACTCTTTGTGGATGCGGGTTCGAGGATAGCTACATATATGTGGCGGGCGGGACCGATAGGTCACAGAGGCGGCTGGATGATCACCCGTGCAGCCTTCCTGCCTCTCGCACTTCGCGGCGCATTGGCCGGTGATATCGGAGGCGTCAGCTGGCACCACTGGCACGAGGTCTCCGTAGGCGGAAAGGGGGACAAGGCGACGGTGGCCGGAAGGCGTCCCGACAAGGTCGATGTATGGAACGAGCTTGCATGGCCGCCGGAGTATCCTCTGAGCACTTACGAGATGAGTATGATACTTCCTCATCTGATGATGGATGACGAGTGGAGAAACAAATGGAACGCCAGGGGATTGAAGATTCCCGACAGGCTGGCGGTATGGATCCCGCGTATGTACAATCCGGTATGGATCAATCCGGATGGATTCAGGTGGATCGAGTGTCTTAAAGACGAAAAGAGGATGGAGCTTACATTCAACCTCTCTCCTACATGGTCCGAGACCAACTGGTACTGCGACTATGTTCTGCCGGTGGGGCTTTCCGGAGAGCGCCATGACCAGCAGTCGGCTCCTACCAAGCCGGAGCAGTGGACAGCTTTCAGACAGCCGGTTTTGCGTGTAGCTATGGAGAAGATGGGGTGGAAACCGAAAGTGCCTTACCGCGGAACGCTCGAGGCCCATATGAAAGCGGGGCTCGGAGAGGTCTGGGAAGAGAACGAGTTCTTCGCCGAGCTTCTATGTCTGCATGCCGATCCGGATGGAACTCTGGGTATTCGCAAACATTGGGAGAGCGCCAAACATCCCGGGCAGCCAGTTACAATAAAAGAG
>JALSXE010000025.1:0-5986 GCA_027072755.1 Campylobacterales bacterium
ATACCATACAAATCCTGACGGCACCTCTTCGTTCGTGGAGGCAAACGGTAATTCGCTGGCGGGGCTCGACGGCGACGATACCCTGATAGGAAACGACAACAGTGAGTTGATAGACGGAGGCAGCGGCATAGACTCGGTTCATGCAGGAGGCGGAGACGACGTAATAGTATTTGACCGTGCGGACGATATGGCAGACGGAGGCACCGGTTTCGACATATTGGCTGTAGGCGAAAACATAGATTTCGGCGCCCTGCCGGACGGAAAGATAAAAGATATCGAGAAGATCGATCTCGAAAACGGAAAGAGCCAGAGACTCACCAACCTTACGCTCGAGGATGTCATCGAGATGACCGATTTGGACAATACCTTGGTCATAGACGGTGATGCTACCGACATCGTGAATGTTCCCGACGCCTTCGACCAGCCGCCTACACAAGAGAGCATAAGCGGTAAAACATACGATGTCTACACTTATGACAACGGCACCGATCCAACCGTAATTCTCAAAATAGATCAGGATATCAGCCATACATAAGGGGAACGGTGAGAAATATTGCGGCATCCGGCGCCTCTGTGCCCGGATCCTCTTTTTGGTATTCTGGCTTGTTGCCGCACATGCGGTTTTAACGCCGGATATAAAGGCCAAAATAGAGGAGATAGGCCGCAAATACGGCTACTTCACGGCCAATAGATTCAGATTTTATTATGAACTGCTCGAGCGGCTTAAAGACAAACCTGTCGAGGTTGTTCTCGACGAGGTAAACGACTTCTGGAACGGTGTGAGATACGCAAGTGATATGGCGGTGTGGGGCAAAAAGGATTACTGGGCCACACCTTACAGCTTTCTGCTAAAAGACAGGGGTGATTGCGAAGATTACGTGATCGCCAAGTACTTTACCCTCAAAAAGCTGGGCATAGATAGCGCCAAGCTCTATTTCGTCTACGCAAAAGTGAAAAAGAGCAGAGTTCCGCATATGGTTCTGGCATACTACGATACGCCGGAGTCGGACCCTCTTATACTCGATAACCTAAACCTGAAGATATTTCCCGCATCTAGCCGCAAAGATATAGTGCCTGTATACACTTTCAACGGGGAGTTGCTCGAACGCTTTTACGACCGCTCCAAAAACGGCCTCAAGAGTAAAAGCGGCAGAGTCAAACTGAAGTGGGACGATCTGATCAAACGAATGGAAAGGGAGCCACTATGACACTTTTTAAACAGACTACAGTGATCTTTTCACTATTTTTTCTGCTTATGCTGGCGCTAATTCTCGCCGTAAGCTTTTCTGAGTCGAAGGAGTATGTGGAGGATGAACTCTATGCAAAGGCCGTAAACGGCGCCTCCACGCTCGCCGTTTCTATGTCGCAGGAGGGTGGGGACGTGACCAGGATGTCGACTCTGGCCAATGCCGCTTTCGATACCGGCTACTTCCGCAAGATAGAGCTTAAAGATATGAGGGGCAGAAAGCTTTTCGAAAAGAGCAGAAGTATCGAAGCCGACGTACCGGAGTGGTTTGTCTCTTTGGTATCTCTGGAAGCTCCTACCGCCGCGGCACAGGTCTCTTCCGGATGGAGACCCTTCGGAATACTCGAAGTAACCTCGGAGAGTTCGCTGGCGGTCGAGTACCTTTATGAGCTTCTTATTAAGCTGGCGGCTCTTTTTCTGCTGGCCGGAACGGTCGGGGTCTTTATGATCGCACTGATGACAAAGAGGCTTCTGGAACCGATCAGAAGGATCAAAGAGCAGGCGGAGGATGTTTTGCAAAAGAGGTTCACCGTAAACAGGAGCCGCTCCTCCATCGCGGAGATAAAGAGTGTCACGGATGCTATGAACAGACTGGTAGAGAGGGTGGAAGATATGCACCTGCGGCTGCTGGAGTCGACGAAAAAGAGCCGAAAACTCGAATATGAGGACCAACTCACCTCCCTCTACAACAGAAGATACTTCATCATAAAATATGAAGAGACGGTCCATAGCGGCGGCGCAGACGCAAGCGGCTCCGTACTGGCTCTGCGACTCTGCGGTACGCAGCAGGCGAATACCCTGATCGGTTACGACAATGTGGACAAAATTTTCAAAGATGCGGCCCGAGCGGTCGCGAAGGCGGCGGAGTCGGTCGAAGAGTCGGTATGTGCGAGGCTCAGCGGTATAGAAGCGGTCGCGCTCCTGCCGCGCACCGGTACCGACGAGGCTTTGAAGATGGCCGAATCGGTGCTTAAAGAGGCGAGGGAGGCTATAGATAGAGAGGAAGAGGTCAAAGAGGTTCTCTATATCTCTGTCGCGGTAGTCTCCTACAGTTACAAAAGGGGGCTGGATGCACTGCTCTCTACGATAGACCTTGCCCTTAATGACGCGGCATCCAGAAGTGAAGACGCAGTGAAGGAGATCGCGTGCGAGAAGGCGATACCGCTGAAAAAGAGTGAGTGGCGCCGCCTCATACTGGAGGCTTTCGACTCCGCGGCGATGATACCGAGATTTTTTGAGATGGAGATCGCGAAAGATAGCGACCCCTCGGCTCTTTTGACGTTCGACCTGCCTATACAGGGGGCGGAGCCGCTGCCGTATCCGTTCTATGCACCCATGCTGAGCAGAGTGGAGCTTTTCGGAGCCTATGTGCGATATGCGGTCGAATATCTGCTCGGAAGAGAGAGTCTGGAGTTTAAAAATATAGTACTGCCCATGCCTCTTTCGTACATAGATACCACACACGAGATGGAGTATCTGCTCGAATCGGCCGCCAAATTGAAAAAAAGGGGGATTTCCCTCTCCGTCGAGCTTCTTCAGAGTGAAATAACGAGGCAAAAGCCTGACGATCTCTCCGTTCTGTTCGGACAGCTTCACGAAAAAGGGGTGGATATAGGAGTGGCCGGCTTCGATGCCGACGAGAGGATGCTCGGGCTTTTGAAGAGCATGCACCCCGCATATCTAAAGATGAGCGGATCGCGCTTTCTGGATATGAGCGAACGGTTCAGAGACTCCCTGCTGCTTCTGCTAAAGAGCGTGGATGCCGTTCTCATCGTCAAAAATGGAGAGCACGGCGACAGAGTCGAAGAGATTGTAAAAGGAGAGGAGGTCGTGAGGATCGTCTAGTACATCTAAGCTGCCTATGCGGCAGTGTACCAAGGAAAAACCGACATTGCAGCGCGGCGGATTTTCTAAGCTGCCTATGCGGCAGTGTACGCGTTCGCAAAGCAATAAGCATGGCCAATAGAGTTTCTAAGCTGCCTATGCGGCAGTGTACTTGTTGAAATCCCTGTTTGTTGTGCGCCTGCCTTTCTAAGCTGCCTATGCGGCAGTGTACGTCGCCGCGGTGCCGCCGAAGCCCATCACGCCTTTCTAAGCTGCCTATGCGGCAGTGTACAATATAGTACAAAATCGTGATTTAGGCTTCCATTTCTAAGCTGCCTATGCGGCAGTGTACGTTCAGGCGGTGATGTTCTCGACAAAATGTTCTTTCTAAGCTGCCTATGCGGCAGTGTACAACAATCACCTCCTCTCTTGTGTCGACGATAATTTCTAAGCTGCCTATGCGGCAGTGTACGTATCTGTCCGACTGAGTTTCCTACTTCAAATTTTCTAAGCTGCCTATGCGGCAGTGTACACTGTTTACTTCCGCCCTCGCGTCGCTCGGTTTTTCTAAGCTGCCTATGCGGCAGTGTACTTTTTTGCATTACAACGCTATGCAGAAGCAAGTTTCTAAGCTGCCTATGCGGCAGTGTACTTCTTGTTTCCAAGAGATGCCTGTTTGTCCGTTTTCTAAGCTGCCTATGCGGCAGTGTACCATAGCCTTTTACGGCTAAATAAAAACATGGATTTCTAAGCTGCCTATGCGGCAGTGTACCACCATATGAGTATAACGGTTTTACTCTGTATTTTCTAAGCTGCCTATGCGGCAGTGTACACCTGAAAAACTCTCTAAAAAGGCGTCATAATTTTCTAAGCTGCCTATGCGGCAGTGTACGTCCCAAACTAAACGATGAGGAACGAACCAATTTTCTAAGCTGCCTATGCGGCAGTGTACAGAGTTTGTCGGCGGAGCTTTGACGATGGGGTTTTCTAAGCTGCCTATGCGGCAGTGTACGACTGGGCCGATGAAAAGCGCCGCATTCCACGTTTCTAAGCTGCCTATGCGGCAGTGTACTTAACGCCATTGTAAAACATTCAAGAAATAGATTTCTAAGCTGCCTATGCGGCAGTGTACACATATCGTAGACTGGGCGCGGGTCGAGTCATTTTCTAAGCTGCCTATGCGGCAGTGTACATATCCGTAATCGACTGCGGTTAAATCTATCGTTTCTAAGCTGCCTATGCGGCAGTGTACCTGTCTTTTTCGCATGACACGCTACACACAAATTTCTAAGCTGCCTATGCGGCAGTGTACTCAAAAACAGAAGAGACAATTCGTCGCGTTATTTTCTAAGCTGCCTATGCGGCAGTGTACTCTGCCGGAGACGGCCGCAGTAAAAGGTAAATTTTCTAAGCTGCCTATGCGGCAGTGTACAATACCTATGCCCATCCACGTTGTACCGTCAATTTCTAAGCTGCCTATGCGGCAGTGTACTAACCGCAGTCGATTACGGATATTCGCAAGACTTTCTAAGCTGCCTATGCGGCAGTGTACCCTGAGTATAGTCGTTAAACTGCTCCGTTACGTTTCTAAGCTGCCTATGCGGCAGTGTACAGTTAGCATGTGTAGGTAGCAACATCCATAGATTTCTAAGCTGCCTATGCGGCAGTGTACTCTGGGACTCTCATTGCCTCTCCTTTTTTATTTTTCTAAGCTGCCTATGCGGCAGTGTACATTCAACCAACGAATTATATGTACCGGCAAGATTTCTAAGCTGCCTATGCGGCAGTGTACAAAAGCGTATCTATCACTAAAAAGTTTGTGTGTTTCTAAGCTGCCTATGCGGCAGTGTACGAACTGAACTATGAACGATACAAAAAACGAGATTTCTAAGCTGCCTATGCGGCAGTGTACTACTTTTCAGACAAAGAAGTATCGGCACTAGATTTCTAAGCTGCCTATGCGGCAGTGTACTATAAGCGTCATAAAAAAAGTGGCGCAATAATTTTCTAAGCTGCCTATGCGGCAGTGTACATTATAATCTTCCGACTCATAAATTAGAATTGTTTCTAAGCTGCCTATGCGGCAGTGTACTCTCCACGAAAACGTAGCGCGGTCGTACTTCACTTTCTAAGCTGCCTATGCGGCAGTGTACTAGCAGGGGATGTTTTGCATATCCTGCACATATTTCTAAGCTGCCTATGCGGCAGTGTACTCGCCGTTTCTGCGTCCCTGAGTGCATAGAATTTTCTAAGCTGCCTATGCGGCAGTGTACATAATATTTGGCCTGCTCGTATGGATGGATGCTTTCTAAGCTGCCTATGCGGCAGTGTACGCGGTTGTTCATCATCTAAATACTCTACCTTTTTTCTAAGCTGCCTATGCGGCAGTGTACCGAAGCTGAATAAATACCAGCGCGAAATAAAATTTCTAAGCTGCCTATGCGGCAGTGTACCTATCGTAAATACGCTCACAGAAAGCGCAGATTTTCTAAGCTGCCTATGCGGCAGTGTACATAATATTTGGCCTGCTCATATGGATGGATGCTTTCTAAGCTGCCTATGCGGCAGTGTACCGCTGCTGTTTTGTATGAGAGTTCCATTATATCGAAGCTATGTTGAATTGAGTTATAAAAAAGTAAAAAAATTCCCATATGTGCAAAAGCCCGTTTTTGCGGGCTTTTGCAAGATGTGGTAAAAAAAAGGGTCAAAAATCCGGAAGTGTGGCACCTTTGCTCAGTCCGAAAGTATTAAACAACCCCTCTTGTCGATGAATTGACGCCTTTTTTTCGATAAAGACTCTGATTCGCTGACCTGTAGAGAGACTATTGAGGTTGAAATAAGGCAGTCTGTTTTTTTCGATTATCTCCTCTGCACCGTAGGAGCTGTATCGTTCCAATGCCTCTTCGAGTGTAATAC
>JALSXE010000026.1:0-1457 GCA_027072755.1 Campylobacterales bacterium
GTGCTGGAGCGCGACCTGGGCCTGGAGCTGATCTACCAGGCAATGGCCGCGGGCGACAAGCATCGCGCCGCGGTGGTGCGGGAGGTGCTGCTTAGCCAGCCGCCCGGCGGCGAGGTGATCCGCTACCGGCAGGCCAACCTGCGCGAGGCGCTGGCCCGCCGCGAGCTGGTGACGGACCTGCACCGGATAGCCTCCGAGGCCTTGGAGGCGGAGCGCCGCCTTTTCCCGGCGGGGCGCTCGGCCAGCTCCATCCTGCGCCGCGCCCGCGACGTGATGAAGCTCTTCTTGGGCTACCTCAAGCGGCTGCGGGAGCGCCTGGAGCGCGAGCGCGGCCTCTCCTCGCCCGGCTTTACCGCCCTGGCTGCCGAGGCCCGAAGCGAGCTCGACGACGCCTTCTTCCGCGAGGCCGCCGCCGAACTGCAAGGCCTGGACACCGAGGGCTACCTCTTCAAAAGCCGCCTGGGGCCGGGTCTCAAACCCGAACCCTACGGTCTGGTCCTACAACAGAAAAAACCCCTTTGGCGGCGCCTGATGGTCCACGAGCCGCGGTACGCTTTTCGCCTCGACCCCCGCGACGAGGCCGGCGGACGCATGCTCGCCGACCTGCAGGAAACCGGCCTGCTGCCGGTAAGCCGGGCGCTGGCCCAGGCCAGCGGCCACGTCCTGACCTTTTTTACAGACCTCCACTACCAAACCTCGTTCTTGCTGGGAGCGCTGGAGCTCTACGACCGGCTGGCGGCGCGGGGTGCGCCCCGGGCGTTTCCCGAGATCGCCGAACCGGAAGAAAGGGCGCTTTCTTTCGACGACCTGCGTGAGCTGGTTCTTTTGCTAACCCAGGAGGGGGAAGTGGTGGGGAACCGGCTCGAGGCCGACGGTAAGCGCCTGCTGGTAGTTTCGGGCCCCAACCGCGGCGGCAAGACCACCTTCCTGCGCAGCCTGGGCTTGGCGCTGCTCCTCATGGGAGCGGGCCTCTTCGTACCGGCGGCGGGTTTTCGCGCCAGCCCGCCCACCGGCGTCTTCACGCACTTTAAGCGCGAGGAGGCGGGCGAGCGCGGCCGCCTGGACGAAGAGCTGGCGCGGCTGGCGGCGATAGTCGAGCGCGTCCAGCCGGGAGCCTGGCTCTTGATGAACGAGAGTTTTTCCTCCACCTACGAGCACGAGGGCACCGCCCTGGCCGAGGAAGCGCTGCGGGCGCTCGTCGAGGCGGGGGTGCGGGCGGTCTTCGTGACCCACATGGCCCGGTTCGTGCGCGACGTGGAAAACGGCGGCTGGCCCGGCTCGCTGCTGCTCAAGGCCGAGCGCACCGCCGGCGGTGAACGCACCTTCCGGATCGTCCCCGGCGTGGGCATCGAGGGGCACGCGCTGGACCTCTACCGGCGGCTGCTGGAGGGCGGGGGCAGGTAGGCCCCCCGCCCGACGGCGCGGGCGTAGACCAGGTAACGCTCTGGACCCAGCGG
>JALSXE010000027.1:0-5981 GCA_027072755.1 Campylobacterales bacterium
CGGCCAGGTTGAAGAGGAGGTTTTCGTATGTCTTTTTTACTATCTTTTCTTTCTCTTCGTCGCTCATCGTGTCGCCGAATGCGAGATCGAGGTTGATTCTCGCTATGCGCCGGTGTTTTCTGTCGATCAGATATATGAGCCGGGCAAGAGCCTTTATGAAGGGAGATTTTATCTTTTGCGGTGTGTGTATCACCACCCATCTGAAGAGATTGAAGAGGGTAAGGTAGATTCTGTCTCTCATGCAAGCAGCTTTCTCGCCTCTTCGGCTACGCGTTCGGGTTCGATTTTCGCGATAGAGCGGTCGCTCTTGTCGAAGCGGCACGGATGCACCTTCGCTCCGGATGTTACGGCTATGTTTTTGGGGGTCTCCATCATCATCGATTTGGGGGTCGAGCCGAAAAGAAGCACCGAAGGGCGGTTCATGGCCCAGGCCATATGGCTTGGGCCCGTATCTGCGCCTATTAGAAGATCGCAGCGCGATACGGCGTATTTTAGGGCGTTCAGGCTCATTTCCGGAAGTAGCCTGGCGTTAGACGCTTTTGCGATTCTCTTTGCCGACTCTCTCTCCGCTTCGCTTCCGGCTGCCAGAAGAAGGTTGAATTCACCCAGCATACCTGCAAGCTCCGCGAACTTTTCTGGAGGGTAGGTTTTACTCTCGTTGCTTGCTGCGGTTACTATGAGTATGCTCTTTTTCTTCCCGTCGAAGTAGGTCGAGATCTCTTCACACTCACTATCTTCACGAAAGTATAGGTAGGGCTCCTTTTCGAGCAGCATCTCTTTGGAAATCCGCATATCCAGAGATTTCGCTATGAGGGAGGCGAATCGAAACGGGGCCGTCTCGGAACAGTCAATAGCGAATCTGCGGCTGTAGAGAAACGAGGCCGCCCCCTCTTTTGCGGAGCTGTAGTCGAGACCGGCTACGTTCTTGCCGGCGATACGCGCCAAAACGGCCGACTTTATGAGCCCCTGGGCGTCTATTACCAGATCGAAAGGGCCGCTCTCTTTTACCTTTTTAGCTTCATCTTTGAGTGCGGAGAACGAAAAAGATTTTTTGAAACGGTGGAGATTTACGGATACTGTTTTGTCGATATGGGGGTTATACTCGGGTATTTGGGCGAACTTCTCTTCGACGAACCATGTGATCTTTATATCCGCTCTCGCTCTTTTGACAAACTGCAGGGCAGCCATCGTGTGAATGACATCCCCCATTGCGGTAAGTCGGACTATAGCTACTCTCATGAAGACCCTAATTTTAAACGCAATTATACCAAAAGAGCCTCGAACGACTACATATCGGAGTCTGGAGAATGTGCGTGGGAGAAGTTTTCAAGGGCAGCTTACCGGCGAAAGTTTCAGTGCGGTAATCCTCTTTTTTTTGATACCCATCGTAAATCCCATACGGCCGCTGCACTCCTGGACGGTAGTGAACGCTATATCCACCGTTATATCACTGCTTTTTAGTACCGGCTGGATTCCAAAGCGTCTCTGCAGCAGCTTCGATCTCGAAGTCGGATCTATCGGGATATCGTTGACACTTTGGTAGCGCACGGCATGTTTTGCAATGGTCTGCAAAGCTATCTGCGGAAGGTCCGGGTATAGTAGTTTCAACTGGTCCCTGTCGGCGTAGTTGAGGTCGATGGTATCGCCGTCGAAACCGAACACATCCAGCCAGCGCTCTATCGAGACGTTCCTGTCGCCGCTCAGTTCGGAGTAGCGGTTCAAAATTTCGGTCAGTGCCCGCTCGTTTGCGATGGTTCCGTTTTGAAACCACGGCCTTTCGAGAACGATTTCGCTTCCGTTCATCCTCTCGTACCTGTCTCTGTCGTAGCTGTCGAGCAGAATCGAAATAAGCAGCGGTTGATTTTTCAGTTTAAGAGTATCGAGCCAGTCCAGAAAGCTTATGAGAGCCTGCTGGTCGTGCAGGACCGATTCGATGAAGCGGTTTATGTTTATCCGGTTTTGGGCGGAGGTGAAGGAGATGGATCCCGTTACTTTACCCAGGTCGAGGGCGACCGGAATTTCCGAGCCGTAGAATATATCGTCCTGTGAAAAGTTCTCCCTTTTGAGAAATCCGCTCATGTCGTTTAATAGCAGGTTCATCTGAATATCGGCTATATTTCGGCGCAGACTTCTCTTTATTTCGCCCCCCTCTTTCAAAAAGAGCATAACTACGGTCGAGAGCATCAGTATTACGGCTAGCGTTATAAATAGCACTACCCCGCGTCTCACAGGCCGCCTTTGTAGAGTGTAAGTGCTATGGGTGCGATATTTTCACACTTTAGAAATATCTCTACCCGATCCGCCCTCTGTGCCGCCCTGAAAGAGTCGCACCCTTCGGCCAGTTTGTCGGCAAAGAAGTAGGTGCCGTTGGCATCGCCTATGTAGTTTGCGGTGAAAAAGTCGATAGGGGCTGTCGACTCCACCCTTATCAGGGCTCTCGATTTTGCGCTTATAAAGTAGTGTATCCAGGGTCGTGCGATCCCGTAAAGTGTGTTGTCTGTCGTCAGCGATACCCGATCGTATCCGGCTTCGTGAACTATATCGGCGACACCTCTAAGCTGGGTGAAATCTTTCGAAAGAAGCGAGAATATTTTCTGGGCTGACGTCACGGTTTCGGCCGACTCCATATAGCGCACCTGGCTCTTTTTCAGATCGTTCAGTGCGGCGTAGATGTAGGTGAACACGATCGCGGTGAGCATGATGGATATCAGCATCTCGACGAGGGTGAAGGCGCGCTTCAAGGTACTATCCTCACAAATCCCACACGTACATCACCGCGCTTGACGATTACGGGGTATAGCATGTATGTAAGGTCCATTTCGCCGCTTTGGAAGATGGTTCTCTTCCGGCCCTTGCCCACCTCTATATTTGCAGAACTCCTTTTGAGCCAGAAGACTTCGTCGTCCCTGAGTCTCGGAAACTTCATCATGTCGTAGAGGGACTCTTTTTTCAAGCCGCTTCGCCTGCTCTCGAAGAGGTTCGGTGTAGATGTGTAGAGCAGCAGAGATTTCTCTTTGTACCTGCCTATCTCCTCTTTGATCCAGCCGTCGAATTTGAGCAGTGCAAGCCCCGTCGTAAAGAGGATGAAGATGCTAAGAAGCACTTCCAGAAGCGTAAAGCCCCTACTGCGCATAACCGGCCCTGTCGGGAAGATAGTCGCTTTTACGCATGAAGGATACCATCGAGACCGGATCGCTGAATCTGTAGACCTTTCCGAAAGGGTGCAGGTAGTACCAGGTGTCGCCTCTTCTGGCAACCTGCGGATCGAACAGGCCGTCTTCTCTGCAGTGCACGGTGAGTAGCGGCCTAAACTCGTCCGCTCCTATTTTGATATGAGGGTAATCGATAGATTGAAAGGTCTCGTCCGGGTTTACAATGTAGGCTCTACCTATACCGCGCAGAGTAATGCCGGTTACCGGCTCTTTGCCGCCGCCGACAAGTGTGCAGACGCCGCTCTCTTTGCAGTAGAGTGTCATTGCGGCCTTGCCGTATAGCTCCTGCGAGCGGAAAAATTTGCCGATCGTCTCGAGTGTCAGCTCAGAATCGGCCTCTTTTTCACTCTTCGGCATCATGTAGCTGAAGGCGAGCGCGTAGACTATGCCCATCAAAAGTAGTACGATGAGCAGCTCTATCAGCGTGAATCCCTCTTTCGCCCGCTCTCTCAACCCCTACTGCCTTTCGCATTCCTTGAGTGTGATATCTTTGGCTTCGCCTTCACCACCCTCTTTGCCGTCTGCGCCGAGGCTGATGATGTCTATCTCTCCGCCGTTGTTGATGTAGATATATCTATGTTTCCACGGATCTTTGGGGAGGTGCTTGCTCTCGAAATATCCGGTGGGCGAGTAGTTCGTATACTTCTCCGGGTCCGGGTTTTTCAGCAGCGCCTCGAGACCCTCTTCGGTTGTAGGGTACATGCCGTTGTCGAACTTGAAAGACTTCAGAGCCTCTTCTATATTCTTCATCTGGATGCAGACCAGTTTCCGCTTCGCGCTTTCGGCCTTGCCTATCAGGTTGGGCAGTACCAGGGCACTCAGAAGTCCGAGAATGATGATGACTATCATCAGCTCGAGCAGCGAGAAGGCTTTACGGGATTTTGAGTTTTGAGTTTTGAGTTTTGAGTGAGTAGCGTTCATGCTGTTTGTC
Source organism: Campylobacterales bacterium (assembly GCA_027072755.1). Classification (GTDB taxonomy): domain Bacteria; phylum Campylobacterota; class Campylobacteria; order Campylobacterales; family Hydrogenimonadaceae; genus Hydrogenimonas. The sequence continues at coordinate 4,144 of JALSXE010000027.1, forward strand.
CTTCGTGTAATTTTTTTTGAGTGATGATAACATTTTTGCCGGCAGCTGAAGGTCCGCTGCGTGAAATCCGATTGAAATGCTTGTAAATTTCTACACTCAACCGACAGCTACGTTTCCATACTTCAAGATTCCTACATCTCATTCAACCTCCTAAAAACCCGGCACTCAGCACTCAACACTATCCGCCCAAGCTGATGGAGAAAATCGGCAGCAGCATCGATATGACCAAAAAGCCGATGATTCCGCCGATGAGCAGCATAAGTATAGGTTCCAGGAGTGCCAGCATTACCTCTATTCTGTCACGGTTCTGCTCCGCATATAGTTCGGAGAGACTCTTTAGGGAGAATGCGAGATGCGAGCTCTTTTCTCCCAGCGCTACGGCGTTTATGAAATCGTTCGGAATCTCTCCTTTTTTCACGTTTTCGCGTACCGCCTGAGTGAAGCTTTTACCCTCTACGATCTGTGTCGCTATTTTACCGAAAAGTTTGCGAAGATAACGGTTTCCGACAGTCTGGGCGGCATAGTTGAGAGCCTGTGCGAAGGGTACTCCGCTTTGAAGCAGCAGGGCCATTACGCGGCCGAAACGCCCAAGCTCCATCGCTGTGATCATACTGCCGAAAAGCGGGATTTTAAGAAGCGTTTTGTCCATAATATAGCCGAAGCGTTCACTCTTTTTCCACGAAAGAGCCAGAAGTGCCGCAATCACGGCGGCAGCTATCAGCATGGCCCACGAATATGCCTGGAAAAAGTGCGACAGAGCCAGCGTCACTTTCGTAGAAGTAGGCAGTTCGCTCTTTGTCGCCTCGAACATATCGACGATCTTGGGAATGATCGTCGTAAGCATGAAGTTTATCATTGCGACCGCTATGAGAAGTATGAAAGTGGGGTAGATGAAGGCTTTTACTACATCTCTTTTTATGCGCTCCTGCTCCTGTACATAGTCGGAGAGCTCAAGAAGCACCATCTCCAGGTTTCCGCTCTTTTGTGCCACCTTTACCGTCTGCAGAAAAAAGGGCGGCACCCTGTAGACGCTCTGGGCGGCAAGCGCGTCGTAGAAGGAGCCGCCGCTCTCTATGAGTCTGGCCACCTCCTCCAAAAAGCGGTGCTGTTTGGAGCGTGCCGGGTAGTTTTCCGCAACCAGGTGCAGTCCTCTGGGCAGAGAGATTCCGGCTTTGAGGTAGAGGCTGAGGTTACGCCCCAGCGCGGCGGTGAGGGATGGAGGAAGCTCGCTTGTGAAGAGGTTTTGACGGGCTTTGACGCTTTCGGCCAAAACTCCCATATGCCTGAGCTTCTCTTTGGCATCTTCGATGCCTGCCGCCTCTATGACCCCTTTTACGCGTTTGCCGGAGCGGTCGTACCCCTTGTAGCGGAAGGTCATATACTCTTGACCCCTATACGGACCGCTTCGGGAATGCTCGTTTCACCCTCTATAACCATTCTGCGAAGCTCTGTAAACATCGGCCTGAAGTCAGTATGTTCAAGAAGGTATCGCTTGAGGCTCTGCTCGTCCGCACCGCTTTTGATCCGGGCGGCAAACGCTTCATCCACGACGATGATCTCTCCGATGGCACGTCGCCCTATATAGCCGGTGCCGCCGCATTTGTCGCACCCTTTCGGCCCGAAGAGCGAAATGTCGTGGGGAAGGTCGAAATAGCGTATATCCTCGTCGCTGGGTGTATAGGAGGTTTTACAGTGCGGGCAGAGTATGCGCACCAGCCGCTGGGCGATTATCCCTATAAGGGTGGAGCTTACCAAAAAGGGGTCTATGCCCATATCTACAAGTCTTGGGATCGCGGCGGATGCACTGTTGGTGTGGAGTGTCGAGAGCAGCAGGTGGC
>JALSXE010000028.1:0-1450 GCA_027072755.1 Campylobacterales bacterium
GACGATGTTGGCCGGCTGTGGCGTCTTCCAGTAGCCCCACACGCGATAGGCAATGCCGACGACGAAAATGATGGTGGCGGCATAGTACAGCAGCGCATAGAGTGTCGTGATCACCTGGCTCCCCTCCCGATCGAGAAACGGGCCCGGCGGAACCACCGGGCCCGCCCGTTGTCAAAAGCGGTTCCGCACGAGTATCAGACGCAGCCCGTGGGCTTGGGCAGGCCGGCGATCTTACAGGCCTGCTTGGCCGGGCCGTAGGGGAACAGCTCGTACAGGTACTTGTTGTTGCCCTTCTCCGGGCCGAACTTCTTCTTCATGGCCTTCACGAGCACGCGGATGGCCGGCGCGATCTGGTACTCGTCGTAGTACTCGCGCAGGAAGTTCACGACCTCCCAGTGCTCGTCGGTCATGTCGATGTTTTCCTGCTTGGCGATCACCTCGGCGAGCTCCTTGGACCAGTCGCTCAGGTTGGTGATGTAGCCCTCTTCGTCGTGCTCGACGGTCTTGCCGTTCACTTCGTAAGCCATTTCAGCCTCTCCTCTTCGCTTTGAACTGTTGTTTCCGGCCGCTTCCGGCGACCTTTTCCCGTCTTGCGTCCCGCCTTACAGCCAGGACTGGGTCTTGTCGTTGGCTTCCACAAGATCGACGAACCCGCCGTAGTCGACGACCTCGGTTCCTTCCACGATCCTGTCCTCGCCAATGCCGCGCGCCTTGAGATCCGCGGACAGCGCGGCGAACTTCACGCCCTTGGCCGCGGACAGCGCATTGGCGGCGCGACCACCCTTCATGGCGGCATAGACAGCGTCCTCGATCAGGAGGACCGTGTCGCCCTCCTTCGCGTGATTGAGGCAGCTCTCCAGCGTGCTCGTTTCATAGGGCGACTTGTTCACAATATGCAACATGGCCATTTCGCGCACCCTCCTCAGAAGCTCAGGATCACGTCGTTCTCGGCCATGATCTCGGCCATTTCCTCACGGGACACGACGCGGATGGAGGACTTCTCCGCCCAGTCGTCATCCTCGTCCTCGTAGGTCAGCTCGAGCAGATCGGCCTCGGTCAGCCCGCGCTCCTCGAGGGACTCGCGCTCCACGAACACCTTGCTGATGTCGTAGTCGCCCAGCGCCGTGTAGGTGGGCTGGAAGTTCTTCGAGCCCAGCTCGGAGGTATCCCAGCCCTTCACGAGCTGGAAGACGCCGTCATCCAGGAAGGCCAGCGACACATCCTGCTCGAAGGCGGCACCGATCAGCACGACCTCCAGCGCCTCCAGCGCATAGATGGTCCCGTGCGGGGCCTTGCGGTTCACGTAAAGAAACTTCTTGACGCCTTCAGACATTCCTCGTCTCCCCTTCCAGGATCAGTCGCCGAAGATCACGAGACGGTCGCACTGGATGCCCGCCTCGATCAGCTGCCCGAGGCCGGAGATGCGGAAGCCCGGCGCCAGGTTCTCGGC
>JALSXE010000029.1:0-5951 GCA_027072755.1 Campylobacterales bacterium
ACCCCGGAGACACTGCCGCAATACCTTCGTTCCATACCTGCGATAGCCGACTTTTTCGGGGACGGCGAACTGGAAGTCGAGGAGATCGGCGACGGAAACCTGAACTTCGTCTTCATCGTAAAGAGCGCAGACGAGCCGCAAAAGAGCCTGATAGTGAAACAGGCGGTTCCGTATCTAAGATGCGCGGGAGAGGATTACGCCCTATCCAGAGATCGGATGAAGTTTGAAATTCGCGCACTTCAGAGCTACAAGATACATGCACCCAAAGTCTACCACGCCGACGAAGATATGAGCCTCGTCGTCATGCAGCACCTCAAATCGCACAAGATTCTGAGAAAAGGGCTGATAGAGAAAGAGCGTTACGAACTCTTCGCGGAGCATATAAGCACCTTTTTGGCCGAGACACTCTTTAAAACCTCGTCTCTGTACCTTCAAAGCGACGAAAAGAGAGCCCTGATAGAGCGTTTCAACGAAAACAGGGAGCTTTGCAAGCTTACCGAAGATTTCGTCTTCACCTTCCCCTATATGCGAAACGAAACAAACCATATAGAGCCCGGCTGTGAAAAGGAGGCCGAAAAACTCTTCGCCGACACCGCATTCAAGCGGAAGGTGCTGCGGCTCAAGTACATCTTCATAACCCAGACCGACGCCCTGATCCACGGCGACCTGCACACCGGCTCCATCATGGTGAACAAAAAAGAGACCTTCGTCATAGACCCGGAGTTTGCGTTTGTGGGGCCTTTCGGCTTCGACATAGGGGCGATCGTAGCCAATCTCGGCAGCTCCTACATATCGCACCGCCATCTGAATGGAAATAGAGACTACATGAAGTGGGTAGCCTCCCTGATTAAAGAGATATGGGAGAGGTTCGAAGCCAAGTTCCTGGCTCTTTGGAGAGAGACGGAAAAGAGCGCTCTCATAGAGCCCGGATTCCTGCCGGATGAGGAGCTGGAGCGCTTCAGAAGAGAGTTTATGCAAGATATACTCCGTCAAAGTGCAGGTTTCGCCGGCTGCAAGATGGCGAGGCGCGTCTTCGGGATAGCCGGAGTCGAAGAGATTCGGGGCATCGAGGATCCCGTTTTGAGAAAAAGGGCGATGATGGATGCCCTCGAGTGCGGCCGCAGGCTGGTTATGGAGCATGAACGTATCGAGTCTATCGACGATGTCGTAAAGATTGTAAAGGGGGTTTCGTGAAAGGTGTCTACAGAGCTTTGAAGCTCGAAAGTGACGGCGCTCTTTCGGTTCTGGACCAGAGGATTCTTCCTTTCAAAGAGGAGTGGGTCAGGATCGAGGATGCGAAGGCATGCAGCGACGCGATTTCCGATATGACGGTCAGAGGCGCGGGGGTCATAGGCAATGTGGGGGCTTTCGGGGTGTATCTGGCTTCCAGAGAGTGCGACGGAGAGATCGAGTGCATAAAGAGGCTGGCAAGAAAGATAAGAGAATCCCGCCCTACCGCCGTAAACCTGATGTGGGCGGTAGACAGGATGGTGGATGTAGCGGCGGCTTCAAAAAGAGAGGAGCGCACCGAAAGGCTCAAAGAGGAGGCGATAGCCATATGCGACGAAGACGCGTATGCCAGCCGCAATATAGGCAGGTTCGGCGCCGACATCATAGAGAATCTGATGAAAAAGAGGGGCCTTACACGCATAAACATACTGACCCACTGCAACGCCGGGTGGCTCGCCATCGTCGATGACGGCTCGGCCCTCGCACCCGTATACGAAGCCGCAAGAAGGGGAATAGACATCCATGTATGGGTAGACGAGACGCGCCCCAGAAACCAGGGGGCAAACCTTACGGCGTGGGAGCTTCAAAAGAGCTCCATCCCCCATACGGTCATTGCCGACAACACGGGTGGCCATCTGATGCAGCACGGCATGGTGGATCTATGCATAACCGGGGCCGACAGGGTAAGCCGAAACGGCGACGCGGCGAACAAGATAGGTACATACCTCAAAGCGCTCGCCGCAAACGACAACCGCGTGCCATTCTACATAGCCCTCCCCTCCTCCACTTTCGACTTCGCCGTAAACGACGGCATAAAGGAGATACCCATAGAGGTGAGGAGCGAAGAGGAGGTTACGCACATTAGAGGCGTAGACGAAGAGGGCCGCTACAAAAAAGTGAGAATAGTTCCCGAAGGCTCCGCGGCACTCAACTACGGCTTCGACGTAACGCCAGCGCGCCTGATTACGGGGCTCATAACGGAGAGGGGCGTATGTACTGCGCAGCGGGAGTCTATAGAGTCGATGTTCAAAGATAGGCTATGACCGACGGTGTAATAAAATATACCCTCGATTTTTTCAAAACCGATCCGCTCGAAGCCGCCATGTGGGAGCCCCTGGAGCCGATCAGAGCGCGCCTTTTCGAGCTTGGACTAATCGGTGTAAAAGATGGTGTAGGCTACGGCAACATCAGCCGCAGAATCGAAGGGGGCGGTTTTGTCATCACCGCGACCCAGACGGGCCACCTGCCCTATCTGGACAAAAAGGGGTATTCGCTCGTAAAGAGCTACGACGAGGCGGAGTTTCGCATAGAGTCCGAAGGTCCCGCGAAGCCGAGCAGCGAAGCGTTCACCCATGCGGCGGTATACGCTCTGAGCCCGCATATAGAGTGGGTCATACATATACACTCGTTCGCGATCTGGAAGATGATGATGGAGGGTGCGTATCTGAAGACGGCGGATGTAGCATACGGTACGAAAGAGATGGCCAGAGAGGTCGAAAATATATACAAAGGTACAGACCCGCTTAAAAATCCGCTCTTTGCGATGGCCGGCCACGAAGAGGGGGTGATGATCTTCGGCAAAAGCGCGGATGAGGCGTTTGGTGTCGTGAAAAAAATCTTGAATATTTCAAGATAAAGTCTCTTTTGGTATAATCCGGTCAAAAAAGGGTTTCAATGCTTCGTTTCGCACCAAGTCCGACAGGAGATATGCACATAGGCAATCTCCGCGTCGCCATCTTCAACTATATTATCGCGAAACAGCGTAACGAACGGTTTATCGTTAGAATCGAAGATACAGACAAAGAGCGCAACATCGAGGGCAAGGATAGAGAGATCCTTGAGATCCTTAATCTTTTTGGACTAAAATATGACGAAGTCTATTACCAAAGCCACAATCTCACCATTCACCAGCATATGGCGATAAAGATGCTCGAAGAGCGAAAAGCCTTTGCATGCTTCTGCTCTCCCGAGGAGCTGGAAGCGGAACGAGAAGCCGCAAAAAAGGCGAAAAGAGCCTACCGTTATGGTGGAAAGTGTGAATTTTTGAGCGACAAAGAGGTACTGGAGAATGAAAAACCTTTTACAATCCGGCTCAAAAAGCCAAAAAAACCGGTCGAATTTACAGATATAATAAAAGAGAAACTCTCTTTTGCTCCCGACGATATAGACAGCTTCGTCATCATGAGGGCTGACAAAACTCCCACCTACAACTTCGCATGCTCACTCGACGATATGATCCACGATATAAGCCTGGTTATACGCGGAGAGGACCATGTCAGCAACACTCCTAAGCAGATTCATATACGAAATCTTCTCGGTTATGACAAAGAGATCGAGTATGCACATCTACCAATCATTTTGAACGAAAATGGCAAAAAGATGTCCAAAAGAGATTCGGCCTCTAGTGTAAAATGGCTGTTTCATGAGGGGTTTATACCTGAAGCGATAGCCAACTATCTTATTCTGCTGGGGAACAAGACACCAGATGAGATTTTTACACTCGAAGAAGCCATCTCATGGTTCGATCTGAAAAATTTATCGAAAGCGGCCGCAAAGTTTGATATAGACAAACTCAGGTTTTTAAACAGAGAACATATGAAGATGATGGATCCAAAAGATCTTTCAAGAGCTTTCGGCTTTGCCGATGCAGCTATTGGAAATCTTGTAAAATGCTACCTTGAAGAGGGAAGTACGATAAAAGAGATCAAGCCCAAAATAGAGGCGATTTTTTCCGCCAAGCCTTTTGACACTGAATGGGAAAAGGAGATGAAAATACTTCAAGAAGCGATGAAAAGCGCCCCACTTTTTGATAGCTTCGATGACCTTAAAAAATATCTGATGAAAAAAACCGGGTTAAAAGGCAAAAACTTTTTCAAACCGTTACGCCTGCTTCTTACAGGTACGCAACACGGTCCGGAACTCTCATATCTTTATCCATATCTAAAATCTTACATTATGGAGATAATAAAATGATACTTTCCACATTTGTTCAGGCACTCGCACAGATCCTGCATATGGCCATTAGCATCTATATATGGGTCGTCATCATCGCCGCACTCGTAAGCTGGGTTCGTCCCGATCCATATAATCCCATTGTCCAGACACTTTATCGTCTTACAGAACCGGTATATGCCTGGATAAGACGCTACATTCCAACAGTGATCGGCGGCATAGACCTTGCCCCCCTCATAGTGATTCTGGGACTGCAATTCATAGACCTTTTTTTAGTCAAACTGCTCTTTGAGCTCGCTGCAAGCTTATGATGAGATTTTCGATCCTTCTTCTGTTACCGCTTCTTTTGCCGGCTGTAACGCTGAAGCAGATCGAAAAAATGCCAAAAAGTTACGCCAAGGATTTCTACATCTGGCGTTTTATGGATATGGATATATCACCGCACGAAGCGGACTCGGCATTTTATCAGGTAAAATCGGTCAACTGGAAAATTTTACGCCGATATGCACAAAAAACGCGACAGCCCGGTTTCCGGGAGGCGGCAAACTGCTATTTTCTAAAGCCTGAAGATTTGCCGGCCGATACGGCAGAATGCAGCGTTATAGCTCTAACTCCGTATAAATTTACAAAAATTGAAAAATTGAAAAGATACAGGCTTCTTCAGCAGATATCCATATTTCCAAAAGAGCTGCAGTGGGCCAATATTATGGCATCCGAACACCCCTTTTTTGAGCTGGTAAAATCTGACAGTGACACCTTTTTCAAAATTTTCAACAGATGTGGCATGTCATGGAGAGAGAAATATCTCAACCATCCCCTGCCGCCACTCCTGATCAAGAGACTAAGTACAAAAAAAGAGTTTGCCCAGACAATCAAGATAATCGTTACAGATAAAAAACTCGACCATCTTCAGCGCTCTTTGCTCGGAATGGATGCCAACGGACTTTCGCACCAGAGTACTTTTTTTCTGGCTATTAATGCATTGCAGCACAATAAAAGAACTCTGGCGACCCACTATCTGACACTCGCTTACAAAAAAGCCTATTATCGTTTCGATAAAGACAAAGTTCTTTTCTGGCTTGCCACACTCCATCCAAAAAAAAACTATCTTAAAAAATTGTCAGAAAGTCTGGATATCAACATCTACTCACTGTATGCATCCGAAAAACTTGGTAAACAGATTTCTCGTATCGTTGTCCCGGATTTTCCACCAAGAAGAACAGACTACAATATTTCCGACCCTTTCGCATGGATAAAGGTATTGAAAGAGATCAGAGGAAAAAAAAGAGAGGAGCTGATAGATTATGCCAAAAGATTCAGATCCTCAAAAACGTTGGGCCACTACTCATATATAATGGAGCGCGCTTCTAAATACCGGACACACTATTTTCCTTTGCCATACAAAAAAGCCTATAATAAGCTTGGCATAGATGAAAAAGCAATGCTTCTATCCCTTGCGAGACAAGAAAGCCGCTTCATTCCCTCTTCAATCTCTTCATCCTATGCTCTTGGCATGATGCAGATAATGCCTTTTTTGGTCAAGGAGCTTTCAAAAGAGAAAAACGAGCCCTTTAATCTCGACGCTATGTTTCAACCCGAAAAGAGTATCGATTACGCGATAAAGCACTTGGAATATCTGCGTCGATACCTGAAACATCCGCTTTTCATCGCCTACGCCTACAATGGAGGAATCGGTTTCACAAAACGCTTGCTTACAAAAAGAGCTCTTTTTGAAAAAGGGGAGTATGAACCGTGGTTGAGCATGGAAC
>JALSXE010000030.1:0-1444 GCA_027072755.1 Campylobacterales bacterium
TGATGTAAAATATCATAGCAGTGCTTATGGTTATAGGGCTACTGCTTTTGATTCTAATGGTGAGGTTTTAGATACTTCTAATGATTATTTATTTTTTCATCAAAAGAAAGTTCTTTCTCTTTCTGATTTATTCCCTGATGTTGATGTTAATAATATTAGCTTGGTAGAGTTTGATAGTAGTAATAAGAATTTTGCTTGGGTGGTTTATTCTCGTTCTGACGGTGATAATATTCAAAAAGCTATGGTAACTGCTCCTGTTGATGGCCGCAGCGTTGTTTATAATGTTCATTTTACTAATAATAATTATTGGGATTTTATTAATAATCTTGGAAAAATTAGTAGTGATGAGAGCACTGTTAAAATAACTGTTCTGCCTAGTGGAGAGAACTTTTTCTTTGATGGTTCTACTAATGCTTATGGTTACACAATGCCTGACTTAACAGCCATTATTGGCGGAGTTAGTTTTAATGTTAAAGATCTTTTTGGCGGTAATGTTCCTCAAGATGCTACTTGGTTTAAAGTTACTAGTGAAAGTGTAAGCAACGATCCTTTTGCAGATCCTCAACCTATTCCTAACATTATTAACAACCCTATTTTTATGAAGAGTAATTTTGAGTCAGGAGGAGGTTTTGGTCGTTTAGAAGCTTTTGAAGAACTATATATTTCTCACATTGCTGATGATACTAACAATCCTGATCCTAATAAGAGGTATTGGTGGACCGGCTTAGTATTGGTTAATCCTAATGATGTTGATGTTAAGGTTACTATTCAATATTATGATGAGAATGGTGTTCGTTTAGACACTGATAAAGATGCTGACGGCGTAAATGATTACTCTTTTGTCATTCCTGCTCGTGGTAAGATTGTTGATCTTATTAATAATTTTGGCAAGCCGGAAGGAGCAGCTTTTGCTCGTATAATTAGTAAAGATGGAAAACCAATAATGGGTGCTGAGTTGTTCGGCGGTGAGCCAAGCGGAACTAACTGGCCTATCATGGCCGGTGTTTCTTTATTATTGCCAGGCACTGACGGTTATTTAAAAAGTGTTAGTGATGAAGATGTTTCAAGCAATAGTTACTTAATACCGGTTGCTGAAAGCAAAGACGCTAATGGTGAAGATGAGGGTTTATGGACCGGCCTTGCTTTTATCAATCCTCACACTTATGATCAAACCTTAAAAATTAATTATTTAACCAGCACAGGAGCTGTTCTTGGTTCTCAAGAGTTTACTGTCAGGGCTGTTAGTAAAGAAGCTATCACTATTAATGACTTGTTAAAACAAGCTGGTTTAGAAAACATCAGGAATAATGTTAGCATGGTTAAGATTTATTCTTTAACAGACAACGCTCCTGTTAGTAATAACCTTGATGTTCTTGTTTATGCTCTTCACGGCGGTTTAAAAATAAAAGACGGAAAATTAATTCACAACTGGATGATTGGAGAA
>JALSXE010000031.1:0-1442 GCA_027072755.1 Campylobacterales bacterium
GAATAAATCCGCCGTTATTATGAAAAACAATACTAAGGCAAGGAGCATAGGTGGATTTGTTGGCCGCTTTTTTCACGGCGTTGTGGGAGCTTACCGGAGCGATGGCCCCATTCATACTTTTCGGGCTCTTTTTCGCGGGAGTTCTGCACGAGTGGCTGCCTAAAGATTTCATACAGCGCCATCTGGGGCGCGATAACGTACTTTCTGTTTTGAAGTCCACGCTTTTCGGCATTCCCCTTCCCGTATGTTCGTGCGGGGTGATCCCGCTTGCCGCATCGCTCAAAAAAGAGGGTGCAAGCCGCGGTTCGGTTCTGAGTTTTCTAATATCCACACCCATTACCGGCATAGATTCGATTCTGGCCACATTCGGGATGTTCGGGTGGATATTTACGATCTACCGTGTCATTACCTCCATCGTCATCGCCTTTATAGCCGGAATAGTCAGCAACTTTATCGGCGAAAAGGAGCCGGCCGTAGCTAAAACGGGTGGCGCCGTGCAGACCGACGGACAGAGCGGTTTCAAGTTTTCGGCCTCGAAAAGCGAAACAGTTGAAGCCCCTTCCGAATGCGGATGCGACGGCAGTTGTGCCGAAAAGAGGGAAAAAAAGTTCTCCTTGGCCGAAGCTATGCGCTACGGCTTCGTAACGCTGATGGGAGATATAGCGAAACCTCTCTTTTACGGCCTTTTGATAGGTGCGGCCATTACCGTGGCAATTCCCCAAAACCTGGGTGAGTGGCTAAGCGGATATACATGGCTGGGTTATCTGCTCGTTATCGCTATAGCCGTTCCGATGTACGTATGCGCGACCGCAAGCCTGCCGATAGCCGCATCTTTGGTGCTGAGCGGTGTAAGCCTCGGGGCCGCCTTTGTCTTTTTGAGCGCCGGACCGGCCACCAATACCGTTACCATAGGCGTAGTCAAAAAGATGCTCGGCACAAGGTCGCTTGTTATATACCTGCTAACCATTATCGCAGGCTCCACAATCTTCGGAGTCACGCTCGATCTATTCTTCAGCTCCATGCAGATAGACCCGCGTTCGGTAGTGCATGTAGAGGAGCATGGAGACTGGCTCACGGTTTTAAGCTCCGTTTCGCTCTGGGCCCTTATGTTGTGGTTTCTCCTTCGTCCGCTCTTTACGCGCAAAAAGAGTGAAGAGTGTAAAGAAGAGGGCTCCTGCTGCAGCGGTTAGGAGCCGGCAACAAAAAAAATAGACCCGCACCGCCTACAGACTTCCCGTAAATAGAGCAACTACTCTTTCTAAAAACCAAAATATTTTCTGTTTTAATCCGATATAAAAAGATATGAATGTTACAATGTCGGCTAGTGCTAGATAAAACAAGAGACGGAGAATTTCAAAGAGTTCATGATGGAAAAGAGAAATATGACCAAACAAGAGATATCGCGTAATATTTTTACGAAAGCTGCATGATATGGCATATAT
>JALSXE010000032.1:0-5928 GCA_027072755.1 Campylobacterales bacterium
CTTCGGGAAGGCCGACGGATAGCCTGAAACTAAAAGCTAACTACACGGCGGTCCCCGGCGTAGTCTCTTCCGCTACACTCGAAGCTTACCGCACCTTCACGGTCGACGGTTACAAAATAGTACCGGGAATCCGATACCTGATGCAGTTCGACGGCCTCGACGGCAGGCTCGGCGCCGTAGCCAACCTCAAAGACGACACTACCGGCTATACCGATCCTGACAGCCTCGACGGCCGCCTCTTCGCAGCCCGAATCGACCTTCGGAGCAAAGCCGCCTGGAAACTGCGTCTGGGCTATTCAAGGGTAGCCGACAAAGCCGACATAGTGGCGCCGTGGCGCGGATTTCCGACGGGCGGCTTCACCCGCGCGATGGGGCAGTACAACTGGTACGCCAATACAAAAACCTATATGATCCGCGGTGATTACAGTCTGGACAAGGCGGGTCTCGTTCCGGGGCTTAGCGTGATGTTCCGCTATGCAATCGAGGATTTCGACGACACCAAGCCGGGCGTACAGGCCGATACGTCCGTTTTGCAACTCGATGCGACGGAGAGGTTCGAATCGTTTCCGGGTCTTCAAACGCGTCTGCGAATAGCGGTGGTCGACGGCGATGAACGGAGTCTACATCCGGTGAAAGAGAACCCGTCGTACAGAGAGTATCGATTCGAGCTCAACTACTTCTTCTAGACCGACTATACCCCCTAATGAGTACAAAATCGGCTTCACACCCGTTAACAATCCTTTAAACGGTGCGCCGTTTTCGCACTCTTTATTTCGAATCTGAAGATGGACGGAAGTCGGGGTAAGTACAGATTTAGCAACTTTTCCGCATAATCTTCAATAAAGAACCGCTCTCCGCGGCAAAAAGAGCGGCGAACGCAACAGTAGAGATGACATTCTTGCTTACCGGAGTTTGATAGTGAACGAGAAGAAGAGAGTTTTTATAGCGGAAGACGACCTGCTTTCGGCCGAATATCTCAAACAGATACTTCAAAAAGCCGGTTACGAGATTTCGGGAGTAGCCGACAACGCCGAAGATACTATCAGAGAGTGCAAAAAGAGCAGACCGGATGCGATACTAATGGATATTATGTTAAAAGGTCGAACCACGGGAACCGAAGCCGCACTCGAAATAAGCCACACTCTTCCTTCCTGCAAGATCATATTTCTGACCGCCTATGCGGAAAAAGAGATGATAGAGTATGCGGAGATGTCGAAAGCCTATGCATACCTGATGAAACCGTATAGGGAGAAAGAGATACTCGCCACACTCAAAGTCGCCCTTACACACAACGGTGAAAACAGAGACGGAAAAGCGGCTGATCTTATAGAGCTTAAAAACGGCTTCTTTTTCGATACCTCCAACCGGCGTCTGATAAAAAACGGAAAAGAGGTGCCGCTCACTACAAAAAAGCTGAGACTCATCGAACTCCTCGCGAAAAACAAAAACAGCACCGTTTCGAACGAGCGGATCTGCCTCGAAGTCTGGAGAGAGATAAGGAGCGACAATACTCTCAGATCCCTCATCCACCGTTTCCGAAATGCGATAGGTGACGACATAATCACCAACGTAAACGGAGTCGGCTACACCGTTTCCGCCTGAGACTATGGAACACTTCTTCTCACCCTCCCTATATACCTTTGGCGCGGCCTGTAAATCTTCTGTTTCGGGTCTTTTTTCTGCTCTATCAGGTGCGCTATCCAGCCCACGGTACGCCCAATGACAAAGATCGGCGTAAACATCTTCTTGCGGATACCGAGCGCTTCGAGGATCGTGCCGGAGTAGAAATCTATATTCGGATATAGGTTCCTTTTTACGAAATATTCGTCATTTAGCGCTATCTGCTCTACCCTGTCGGCGATCTCTATAAGCCTGGAGCTTATGCCTATGGTGTCTCTGAGTTCATCCCTGAGGCTTTTAAGAACCCTCGCGCGCGGATCGAAGTTTTTGTAGACCCTGTGGCCGAATCCCATAAGGCGGAACGGATCGTTCGGATCTTTCGCCCGTTTTATGAAACTGTCTACGTTCTTGACACTGCCGATCATCTCGAGCTGAGCTATAACCGACTCGTTGGCGCCGCCGTGCGCCCTGCCCCAGAGTGCGTTAATTCCGGCCACGACGGCCGCATAGGGGTGGGCTCCGGTGGAGCCGACCGCTCTCACCGTAGTCGTAGAGGCGTTCTGCTCATGGTCCGCATGGAGCATGAATATCTTATCGAGCGCCCGTACCTCAACATCTTTGACCTCCGTTTTCCCCGTTGGAAAAGCTCTCAGCATATATAGAAAGTTTTCGGTGAAGTATCTGTCCATATCGGGGTAGATAAGCGGGTAGCCCATGGAGTGGCGGTATGTAAATGCGGCCAGCGTCGGCATCTTGGCGATGATTCTTCTGGCCATCTCCATAAACTCCTCATCCTCGCTCACATTCAGGTGCTGGTGGTGAAATGCGCTCAAAGCCGAAACAGCCGAAGAGAGTATCGCCATAGGGTGGCCGTTGTCGGGAAAGGCGTTGAAGAGATGTTTTATCCCCTCGTGCGGATAGCTCTTTGTGCGGATATCTTTTTCGAAACGATCGTACTGGTCGCTATCGGGCAGTTCACCGTGCAAAATAAGATAACAGACTTCGATATAGTTTTTCTTTTGCGCAAGCTCCTCTATCGGGTAGCCCCTGTAGAGAAGTTCCCCCTTCGCACCGTCGATATATGTTATGGCCGACCGGCAGGTGGCCGTCTCGCCGAGTCCGTTGTCGAATGTGTACGCACCAAGCTTCGAACGCAGACCCGCAATATCAACTACCGGGGCGCCCAAGGTCGATTCGAGTATTTCGAATTCGCCGACCTCTCCCGTCAGACCGTTTTTTATCGTAAATGTCGCCATATCTCCTCCTCTCTAAAATCAGCTCGCCGAAGCTGCATATCCGGGCATGACATGAAGCTGTTGCATGCCCGCCTCCTCGTCGATCAGATCTCTCTGAAGTCTCTTTCTATCGAACCCGCACCCGAGATACTCCGATATCAGCTCCACATCTTTTAGAGCGTTCCCCAGACAGCTCGTCGCGCCGGGAGAAGGGGTCATATTGAACACGATGCCCTCTTTCGTATCTATTTTGGCTTCACCGAGCAGCAGCCTCTTCTCCTTTTTGTCGATTATCTGCGGCCTGAGCCCGCCTACATGCTCGGCAAACTCTATCTCATCCTCCGTCAGTGTCGGAATTATCTTTTTCGCCTCTTTCAAAAAGAGCCCCTTGCGGATTCCCGGCACCTCGTACATCATGTTCTTAAAGATATACTCCCTTATATCGCTGTCGGCCAGAAGGTCGTAGAAGACCTTCATTACGGATTTGTCCGGCTTCAGAGACTCGAAGAACTCCACATAGGTATTTTCGGTGTAACGTTCAAGTTTGGGAAGCGCCAGCGCGGTAGGACCGAACCTCGTCTTTCCTTCGGCCAGGATATCAGGGTCGCCGTGTATGGCGGCAAACGGAAGTTTGTCGTTTTGGACCGTGTAGACTTTGGAACCGAGAATGGAGGCGGGAGCGTAGTAGAAACTGCCGCCTATCGGAAGGCATGCGTAATCTTTTCCGTATCCCATCTTGTGTGCCAGAAGCAGGGAGTGCGCCCCCGCATCCACGACCACATAGTCGGCGAAATATTTACCTTTCGGTGTCAGAAGCTGGAATTTGTCACCCAACTTCTCTATCGCGTATACTTCAGATTCCAGATATACGTCACAAATACCTTTTGCTCTCTTTTTGGCATTCTCTACGAAGCTCTCTGCTATGGCTCCGAAATCGACCGCACAGTATTCGTCCATCGCACCCATCGCTGCTATATCCTCACTGCGCCCCTCGGTCAGCTTCGGTTCTATCGTGCTCAAATCATCTTTGGTATATAGTTCGAGATACGGGTAGAGCTCCCTGAAACTCTCATACCGCCTCTTTATAAACCCGACCTCTTCATCTCCCACCCCTATGACCATTTTGGGAAATTTGAATATGTGCTTTTCGGCATATCCGTGCCCGAGGGCGTAGTTTAGGAGCATCCCCGCCGTCTTTTTGACCTTTTTTGCCTTCTCGTACGTGTAGTTGGTCTCTATATCGCCGCAGTGCAGTGTCTGCGAATTGTTTCTTCCGTTGCTGTTGAGCTGTGCTATGGAGGGGTACTTCTCGAAAAGCGCTACGCTTTCGATATCCGTATACTCGGCAAGCTCGTAAAGAAGCGCCGTGCCGGAAATTCCTCCACCGACGATGATGACGTTATAGTAGTGTTGCATCTTTTCTCATCTCCTTCATATGTGTAGTTTTTGGTGAAAATAGTTGTCTATATCGAAAAAGATCTCCCCCGAGCGGTTTTTGAACGTAAGGTGCTTTTTATCGAGTTCGTCTATCCTCTTGACACCCATTACCGCCAGGAGCGTCTTTACCCCTTTGAGCAGATTTGCATGATAGTTGGCGATCTCTCCCCCTTTACGAACCACAAGATACGAAGCCCTCTTTTTGGGATCCTGCGTCGCCATACCTACGGGGCAGACGTGCCCCTGCGTTCCGGAGCACTTCCTTGCGCGAATACATCCGCCGCTCATCATGAAACCCCTTGCGATTCCAACCGCATCGGCACCGAGACTTAGGGCTATGACCACATCGTCGGGCGCGAGGATCTTACCGCTTGCGATTATACTCACATCCTCTCTCAGATTATACCTGCGAAGCATCGTATCCATAACATATAGCGCATTGGGCGTCGTAAGCCCCACGGACTCCATGAGTTCGAGAGGTGCGGTGGCGCTGCCGCCGTCGCCGCTGTCCACGGTTATGAAGTCGACTATCGCTCTACCTTCCGCCTTTCGCCTCTTCATCGTCTCTGCGAGCTCTTCAACGCTCTTTGCATCTGAAATCACTATCTTTATACCGACCGGTTTTTTGGATATCTGTTGAAGTTTGCCGACGAAATCCAGCAGTTCGTCGGTAGTACCCGCATAGGGAAAGCGGTTTGGAGATATCAGATCTTTACCCTCCTCCACTCCGCGGTAGTATGCTATGTCGGCCGTAACCTTCGATCCGGCCAACTTGCCGCCCGTCTGCTTCGCGCCCTGAGCTATCTTTATTTCGGTCATACGGCAAAATCGCATCGCCTTTTCGTACCGCTCCTCGTCGAAATTACCGTTCTCGTCACGCACTCCGTAAAGACCCGAGCCTATCTGCAGTATCAGATCGGGCATATCTTCGGGGACCTCTTCGGGAAATGCTGAAAGTGGGGCTTTCCAGTCGACCCTGAATAGTGAGTGTGATATCGGGTCGTATATATATGTATTTTCCGTCTTCTTATTCAGAAGCAGTTTTCTGTATGTCTTTATAGCCAGCGATCTGTTGAAGAAGAATGTGACCAGCTTGAACACAAACTCCGCTACAGGCGTACTCTTTACAATCTCGAGATAGCGGGCGTTTTTCGGATCGGGTCTATGCGTAAAAAAGTAGTTCGAGGTGAGCCCCCCTTCACCGGTGTTTATCGTAAATTTCGAGAGTGTCGCGCCCAGCGTAAAGGCCCGTACCGACTCGGGGCTCAGAGCGCCGTCGCTCATGGCCGAACGGATTATCGGGCTTTTTGTACGAAACGGTATGGGGCGGTTCTTTCCGAAAAGCACGCCGAAGTCGGAATCCACTTCATCGTCGTTCAGAACATGGGGAGAGTGTTTTATGACGAAACGGGAGCCGGAGAAGGGTTGCGAAACCGAAAAAGACATGAAGTTGGGCAGATTTTTCGCCGCCTTGTAGACCCACTCCACCTTGTCTCTCGACTCGTAAAAGGTCTCTTCCGCAAAATACTGCCTAAGCGGCTCCCTGAGCATTTCGAAAAGGTAGCGAAACCGTCCTATGATAGGGTAGTTGATCAGAAGCTGGTGTTTTCGCTGCACATATCTGTCGTATATATAC
>JALSXE010000033.1:0-1442 GCA_027072755.1 Campylobacterales bacterium
TGTATGATCGGTACACTCATAGGTCTGGTCGCGATGCTTCTTAACATGTCGGATCCCAGCGCGATCGGTCCTTCGATGGCGGTCGCGCTTCTTACCACGATGTACGGGGCGATGATAGGAAACATATTCGGTACGCCGATAGCCAATATCCTCAACATTCGGGATGCCGACGAAAATCTGGTGCGCACGATCATCCTAGAAGGTATCATGTCGATACAGGCCGGCGATAATCCGCGTACGCTGGAAGCAAAACTGCTCTCGTTCCTTCCTCCAAACGAGCGGGTCAGCCAGTTTGAATAGGGTATCGTAGATGGCTAAACAGAAGTGCCCCGAATGTCCGAAGTGTCTGCCGGGATGGCTTGCGGCGTTCGGAGACCTGATGAGCCTGCTTTTGTGCTTTTTCGTGCTTCTTCTCTCTATGTCTACGATGGATGCCAAGAAGCTGGAGGAGGCTATAGGGTCGCTGGCCGGGGCACTCTCGGTTCTTGAGGGGGGAGAGCGCTCCGAACTCGAAGAGAGAAGGATGGAGAGCGGAACGGGAGGCGGAGCGGCGGCCACCTCTCCTACGGAGATCCAGACTTCGCAACAGTCTCAGCCGCAGATGGACAACCGGATTAGCAAAATGATGATGCAGCTGGCGTCTTTGAAAGATGAGATGAACGAAATCATGATGAGCCAAGGGGCGACCCCCGCGGTTCTTGAAGAGTCCGAAAAAGGGTTTCTGCTGAGGCTGCCGGCCGAACTTCTTTTCAAACCGGGTGAAGCTAAAATTGACAATTTGGATGCTATACTTTTCCTAAAAAGAATCGCCATGATAATCAAAAAGCTGCCGAATACGCTACAGGTAAATGTAAGAGGACATACAGACAATGTTCCGCCCGGCCCCGGAAGTCCGTACCGTGACAACTGGGAGCTCTCGGCCGCAAGGGCCGTTTCGGTCGTAAAAGAGCTTGTAAAAGAGGGTGTCGATCCAAAGAGGCTCTCTGCGTGCGGAAACGGCCAGTACAAGCCCGTCGCCTCCAACGCGACCCCGGAGGGGCGCGCCAAGAACAGGCGTGTCGACCTATACTTCTTCTCCAACGAGCCAGAACTGGAGAAGAGCGCCAGAAAAGGAATTCTCGATGCCAAACGTCCGGCTATCCAGAGATGATTCGTAAACTGCTTCCCCTCCTTGCCGTTTTGGCGGCGGTACCGCTCTTTGCCGTAGATATTCCCACCGTCAATCTATCCCTCTCGGCACCGGCCGAGCCCAAAGATCTCGTAAATACGCTAAATATTGTCATCGTACTGACGCTGCTGGTGCTTGCACCCTCTCTCGTGCTGGTCATGACCAGCTTCATACGCCTGATTGTGGTATTCGCTTTTTTGCGTCAGGCACTGGGAACCCAGCAGACGCCCCCTACGCAGTTGCTGGTCTCTCTTGCTCTTGTTATCACTGTTTT
>JALSXE010000034.1:0-5925 GCA_027072755.1 Campylobacterales bacterium
GCTAAAAGGTGCGGAGTGGATTTTATGGATTCACGATCTTTCCGTCATGGACCCCTACTACGTTCTTCCCATACTGATGGGTGTCTCCATGTGGGCTCACCAGATGGTTACTCCGAGCAACTTTACAGATCCGATGCAGGAGAAGATATTCAAGTGGCTGCCTGTAATCTTTACATTCTTTTTCGTCACTTTCCCCGCGGGATTGGTACTCTACTGGCTCACTAACAACATCTTCTCGATCGCTCAGCAACTGCTGATCAACAAGATGCTCGAAAAGAACAAAAAGGCCGAATGATGAAAAAGTTCGAAGCCCGGACACTGGAAGAGGCATATGCGGCCGCGGCCAAAGAGTTTTCATGCTCCGTGACCGAACTGGATATTCAGGTTGTCCAGAACCCTTCCAGGGGATTTTTGGGTTTCGGACGCAAAAGTGCCGTCATTGTAGCAATGCGCAAAACGGGCGAACCGAAAAAAGAGGCGGAGAGCGCGGCGAGTAGAAGAGAGTCCGCAGAGATGAAAAGAGGCAAAGGCTCACAAAGGAAACGAGAGGCCGAAGAAGAGAATCGGGGTGAGCCGGAGCCTCCGAAAACCGAACCCTCCGGAACTAAGAAGAGAAGAGTCGAGGCGCGGCCCGAGTCCGCATCCGGCACTCTTTTGAAAGAGGATGGAAGGGAGCGTAAAAGCTATGGCAACGAAGATATTTTCGACAATTTTTACGAGGATACGATCGATATACACTCTGTCGTTTCAGAGGTCGAGAGTCAGATAAACAGGCTCTTCTCTCACGCCTGTTTCAAAATAGAGCCGATACGGGTTTTCGCTCTCGATGATGAGACGCTTCAGATCGAATTCAAGGGCGAGGATGCTGCTCTTTTGATAGGGAAAGAGGGGTACCGCTACAAAGCGATGGCCTATCTTCTCTACAACTGGATACACGGTAGGTACGGGTACAAAATAAGGCTCGAAATCGCTGAATTTCTGCAGAACCAGGAGGCAATGATGGAGAGCTACCTCCAGCCCGTCATCGAGCGGATTGAGTCTGAAGGGCGCGCACAGACCAAAGTTCTCGACGGTATCCTCGTGCAGATCGCGCTTCAGAAGCTGAGAGAGAGGTACCCTCAAAAGTATGTCGCGGTACGCACAAACAAAGAGGGGGGACGCTACGTCATCGTCAATGAATTTATGGAGAGAAGGTGAATGATACGATAGCCGCGGTGGCTACCGCCGGCGGGATCGGTTCTGTAGCGATTGTACGTGTCAGCGGAGATAAAGCACTCGATATAGCGAAAAAGTTGACGAAAAGATCCTCCTTTACCCCCAGATACGCCACACTTGCAGATCTCTACGACAAAGACGGCGAAATCATAGATGAAGCGATTGTAATATACTTCAAAGCTCCTCGCAGTTTCACCACTGAAGATGTCGTGGAGTTCCAGTGTCACGGCGGTACGGTGGTAGCCGAAAAGATACTTGATACCGTATTCGAAGCGGGTGCACGACCGGCGGAGCCCGGAGAGTTTACGAAGCGTGCGTTTATCGGCGGCAGAATAGATCTGACCGAAGCGGAAGCGATTGCCAAGCTGATAGAGGCCAAAAGCGCGGATGCGGCCAAAATTCTTGCGCGGCAGATGAAGGGCGAACTGAGAGAGTTTGTGGAAGATGCGAGAGAGAGGCTACTACGTGCGGTCGCATTTGCCGAAGTTGCCATCGACTACGCCGAAGAGGATCTTCCCGAAGATCTGGTGGACAACATTTTGCACCAGTTGGAAGAGCTCGAACGGAGTATGGAGAGGATCGTATCTTCGAGTGAAAGGCGCAGAGGTCTGATAGAGGGTTTCAAGGTCGCCATCGTAGGAAAACCGAATGTGGGAAAGAGCTCTCTACTCAATGCCATACTAAACTACGAGAGGGCGATCGTCAGCTCCATAGCCGGTACCACGAGAGATACGATCGAAGAGCAGATCAGAGTCGGCAGCCATCTGGTACGCATCGTCGATACAGCCGGCATACGCCGTTCGGCGGATACTATCGAAAAGATAGGCATAGAGCGCTCCGTTGCGGCTGTTGAGCAGAGTGACATCGTAATCGCGCTTTTCGACTCGAGTGCACCGTGGGACGAGGAGGATGAGCGGATACTCTCACTTCTTCAGCGGTACGAAGATGAAAAAGAGATTATCGCGGCCCTGAGTAAGACGGATCTGCCTCGAAAGCTCGATATTTCGAAGCTGAAAAAGTTCTCCCCGATTCCGCTAAATAAAGAGAACAGGGCACAGCATATTCTCGAAGCCTTGGAAAAGAGACTCTCGAAAATGGCTCAGGGTGACGAACTGCTGCTTGTTTCGGCCCGTCAGATCGAGGCGCTGAAGCGTACGAAAGATGCTGTAAAGAGCGCTAAAGAGCCGCTTTTAAACGGCGAACTCGAGATTTTCACTTTTTACCTGAGTGAAGCGATAACGGCGATCAGCTCCATATCCAAACCAGTCGATTTTAATGAAATTATGGATAAAATGTTCGGTGAATTTTGTCTGGGAAAATAGGAGATTTTATGTGTGGGATTGTCGGATATATCGGAAAGAGAGAGATCAAGAGCAGGCTGATCGAAGGGCTTCGTGAACTGGAATACAGAGGTTACGACTCCGCCGGCATCGCCGTGATGCGGGATGGGCGCATAGAGTCTTTCAAAGCGGTCGGCAAACTCTCGAATCTCGAAGAGAAGACGAAAGATTTTTCCACGAACGGACCCGGTATAGGCATAGGCCATACTCGCTGGGCGACTCACGGCAAACCTACCGAGCTCAACGCCCATCCCCATATGGGTGAGTATAGCTACGTTGTACACAACGGAATAATAGAGAACTACCGTGAGATCAAGGAGATGCTCGAAGATAGGGGTGTAACCTTTTTGAGCCAGACGGATACCGAAGTGATCGTACACCTCTTCGAGCTCGAAGCGGAACGCCGCGATGATCTCTTTTCGGCGTTCAAGGCGACTATTGAGCAGCTCGACGGTGCGTATGCCGTACTATTGATAACCCAAAAGGCTCCCGATACGATCTTCTTTGCAAGAAAGGGCTCTCCGATGATAATAGGTAGAAGCGGCAGCGGAGAGATATTTTTCGCCTCTTCCGACGCCCCTTTGATAGGCGAAGCGGACGAGGTGGCGTATATGGAGGACGGTACAGTCGGTTTCGTAACCTCCGAGACCCTGCATACCGAACCCGACTCTCTCTCTTTCGTTCCGCTGCAGGGCGACAAGATGAGCGCACAAAAGGGCGGCTACCGCTTTTTTATGGAGAAGGAGATATACGAACAGTACGAGGTTATGAGCGATACGATGATCGGCAGGGTGCTCGATGAGGATATCGCTTTTGAAGAGATAGATGACGCGTTCGTGGAGGGCATCACGAGGATCAAGATATGTGCATGCGGGACGAGCTATCATGCGGCCCTGACGGCAAGCTACCTTTTCGAGAGGCTCTCCAAGATTCCGGTGAATGTGGAGATAGCTAGCGAATTCAGATACAAAGAGCCCCTTCTGACAGACGATACACTCTTTATAGTGATAAGCCAGAGCGGAGAGACGGCGGACACGCTCGAAGCGCTCCGGATGGCGAAAGAGGCGGGGCTGAAGACCCTCGCAGTATGCAATGTAGACAACTCGTCGATAGTAAGGATGGCGGATGCGACCATACTTACGCGTGCGGGGATAGAAAAGGGGGTCGCCAGTACCAAAGCTTTCGCTACACAGGTTATGGTGTTGTGGATGCTTTCGCTCTATTTCGCCAAGAGGCGCCGAAGCATGAAGCGTGACGCGATAAAAGAGGAGCTGAGATTCATGAGCTATGTTCCAAAAGTGCTCCAGAAGTCACTCGAGGTGCATGAGAAGTGCAAACGCCTCTCCAAGCGCTACCTTCACGGTCACGGATTCTTCTTCATAGGGCGCGATATCTTCTACCCGCTCGCCCTTGAGGGCGCATTGAAACTGAAAGAGATCAGTTACCTGCATGCGGAAGGGTATCCTGCGGGAGAGATGAAGCACGGCCCGATCGCACTTGCCGACGCTGAACTCTTTACGATAGCGCTCATGCCCAAAACCATGCTTTACGACAAGACCAAAAGCAATGTCGAAGAGCTCAGCGCCAGGGACTCCACGATACTTTCGATATCGCCGGAGATGTTTGATCTGGCGGATGATTTCATTCTAACGCATCCGCACAAGCATCCGATGCTCGAATTTTTCGAAATGATGATCGTCGAACAGCTACTTTCGATGGAGATCGCGATTCGCCTCGGGAACGATGTGGATATGCCCAGAAACCTCGCCAAAAGCGTGACGGTGGAGTAGGGCATCGCTACATCCGCCTCTGTAGTCGTCCGAATTCTGATATGGTGTGTGCTGCTTATAGGCGGCTCCGCGATCAGTCTATATTTTGACCTGCAATATTTCAGAGAGCTCTTTTTTAACCCTATATATCATATTCTTACACTGCCTATAGGTCTCTTTTTGATGGTTATGGCTTTTCGTGCCGCCGCTGCGGGAGGCAGGGAGCTTGCAAAAAAGGGAAGAGCGGAGCCTTCTACGCCGAGACTCGAGACCGACACCCTTGTGACCACAGGGATCTACGCGCATATGCGACATCCGATGCTCTTTGGGCTCACACTCGTCCCAATGGCCCTGGCTCTCATGATAGGTTCACCCTTTTTCATACTTATCCTGGCCCCTATTGAGATGATATTTATAATCGTTATGGTGTTGACGCTCGAAGAGCGGGAGTGCAGGAGAAAATTCGGACCCTCTTACGACGAATACTCGAAAAGAGTTCCGGCAATCTGTTTTAAAAAGAGATGTTTGAGCGAACTTTTCTCAAAAAAAGGGTAAAATATAACAATGGCCCATCAATGTTCACACAATCGGGTTATCGAGAAAGAGGAGAGCAAAAAGATGTCTGCATCCGCCTGGCTATCTAAAAAATTGGATGATGGAAGAGTTCTTTGTGAAGCTTGCAATCAAAGATGCAGGCTCAATGAAGGGGAGTATGGAATATGCGGAGTGAGAAAGGTTGAAAACGGAGAGCTGAAACTTCTGGTTTACGGGCTTGCCGCAGCCGTGAACGTCGATCCGGTCGAGAAGAAGCCGATGTTCCATTTTCAACCGGGAACGAAATCTTTCTCGTTCGGTACAGTAGGGTGTAACTTCTCATGCAAATTCTGCCAAAATTTCGATATTTCCCAATATCCCAAAGAGCATGGACACAGAATTTTCGGGCGCGAAATGGCACCGGAGCTGGTTGTGGAGATGGCAAAGGAGTACGGCTGTGCGTCGGTCGCCTATACATACAACGAGCCGGTGGTCTTTTTCGAATATACCTTCGATACAGCAAAGCTCGCGCATGAAGCCGGTCTGAAAAATATCTACGTTACCAGCGGTTACGAGACTCACAAAGCGATAGATACGCTGGCGCCCTACCTTGACGGAATGAATATAGACATCAAGGGGTTCACCGACTCTTTCTACAAGGAGATCTGCGGGGCGAGGCTCAAACCGGTGCTCGATACGATAAAGTACGCCCATAAAAAAGGGATATGGATCGAAACGACGACGCTGCTCATTCCCGGTTACAACGATTCTGACGAAGAGATCAGGGGTATAGCCAGATTTCAGGCCGATCTCGACCCCGCGATTCCCTGGCATGTCAGTGCGTTTTATCCGATGTACAAGATGACCGATGTTCCGCCCACTCCCGCAGCTACGTTGAAACGTGCGTACGAAATCGGAAAAGAGGAGGGATTGAAATATGTATATGTAGGAAACATCGACGATAAAGAGCACGAGTCTACCTACTGCCCATCCTGTTCCAAACCGGTGATAGAGCGGCGCGGCACGATCGGCCAGTATGTAACCTGTCTCTTATACACATCTGACGC
>JALSXE010000035.1:0-5920 GCA_027072755.1 Campylobacterales bacterium
CGGTGTAGGGGGTCTTCCCTATAGTGATCGAGGCACCGACCGGCTCTTCACCTTTAAAAAAGCGGTCCACTATGTCGTGCCCTATTACGACAACCTTGCGGAATCTCACATAATCTTCGGGCAGAAAAAAGCGTCCGCTGTCCGGTTCGTAGCCGAAGTTTTTCAGCGTTCCTATCGTCTCGCCCTCAACCATCAGCGTCTTTGCGACACCCTCTCTCGCGACGGTGATGTTTTTGACGTAGAAGTAGTCGGCACTTTCGATACCGTCGATCTTTTTTATCGTCTCGTACTGCCGCTGCGTCAGTCTCATCGGAATACGCCTGAAAGATATCTTGCTTCCGAAAGATGAGCGCACCATCACCGTATTCGTACCGAGTATGCTTATGATATGTTCGGCCTTCTGCCTGCTCCCTTCTATCGCCGCCACGATGAAGACCAGAGAGGCGATTCCCAGAGCGATTCCCGTGAGTGCAAAGAGTGTACGCCCTTTGTTGAATCTGAGAAAACCGAACAGATCACGCAGGTAGAATGCGCCCATCTCTTATCCGGATAGTACGTTTTGCATATGCGGCCATCGCGGCATCGTGTGTTACGAGAATTACAGTTTTCCCCTCTTCATTCAGCTCGACAAGGGTCTGCATCACGTTTTTGGCATTGACGCTGTCGAGCTGGCCGGTCGGTTCGTCGGCCAGAATTATCTGCGGGTCGTTGATGAGGGCTCTCGCTATCGCGACCCTCTGTTTTTCGCCGCCGGAGAGCTGCTCGGGCATGTAGCCGCTTCTTTGCGAAAGCTGGAGACGATCGAGCAGCTTCAGCGCATCCGACCTTCTTTTCGGTTTTTCGGAGTAGAGTGTAGGTACCAGCACATTGTCGACCACATTCAGGTAGGGGATCAGGTAGAAGGCCTGAAAAACGAAGCCGAACTCCCTGTTGCGCAGGGCCGAGAGGCGGTCGTCGTCAAGCTTCAACAGATCCTCTCCGTTTAGCCTGTACTCCCCGCTCGTAGGCCTGTCCATACATCCGAGCAGATAGAGAAGCGTCGACTTTCCGCTTCCGCTGCTCCCCATGATCGCGACAAATTCGCCCTCTTCTATATTGAGGTCGACACCTTTAAGTACCGTCGTCTCAATATCCGCGGTGCGGAACCGCTTTGTGATATTTTTGCACTCAATCAGCATCTTTTGCCGCTTCCGCCAATATCGTGTCGCCGGGTGCGAGCCCTTCGGTTATCTGTGTGAAGCGGCTGTCGGTTACCCCCGTTTTTACAGGCTGCTCCTTCACTTTGCCGCCGCTTTTGAGATATACGAAGAATCTGCCGTCCTTGAATTTTACTGCCCTGTTGGGCACACGAACGACATTGTGCAGAATATTTACGATTACACGGTTGTGGGTGGTCATCTCGGGCCTCAGCAGATCGGCATCGGCGAACCCCCTGACGACGGCTACATAGTATACGATGTTGTTCTGAAGCTCCGGCTGAGGATAGATCTGCGCTATGCGCCCCTCCCACTTCCTGTGCGGATAGCTGTCTATCTCGAATTTCACCCTCATTCCGGCCCTGATTCGTCCGATCTGCGTCTCGTCTATATAGACACGGTTCTCTATCTTCCCGGGGTCGACTATCTTGACGAATTTCGGTGCGTTGAGCCCCGCTACCACCGTCTCCCCTTTCTGGGTGGATACATATGTGATGATGCCCTCAAACGGTGCATCTATAACCGAGTAGCTGAGCCTTATTTCAGCCTTCTTCACTTCGGACTCGGCCACCTTTTTGTCATGTACGAAATCGCTCTTTGCATTATCGAGGGCAAGCTTTGCGGATTTCAGTTTCAGCTCCGAGACCCGAAGCGCGTTTTGCGCCTTTTTCGCGGCCGCCTCTTTGAGCGCCATCTCCCGATAGGCCCTTTTCATCTCGCTCTGTGGTCCGCTTTTGTGCTCGTAGAGGCGACTCTTTTGGTCGTAGAACCATTTTGCCGTCTCCAGATCCGCGAGTGCTCCTTTCAGAGCGGCACGGGCATCTTTCAGGGCCAGTGAAGCTATCTTCACTTCGTTCTTTAGCCTCTCTATCTCTCTTGGGTAGCGCTCCTCTATCTTCGCCAGTTTCTGGCGGGCTATCTTCAAAGAGACCAGCGCTTCCCTGTCGTCTATCTGAGCTATCAGATCGCCCTTTTTCACTCTGTCTCCCACCCTGACAGGCTCTTTTACGACGATTCCGCTCATTCTGGCACCTATGGTAACCTCCGTTCCGACGGAAGGTTTTACGACGCCCGTAGCGGCCACCTGCTCCACTATATCGCCCCTGGAGACCTTCAACTCTTTATAGGAAGAGAAGTCGGTCTTCTGCTTTGTATACCGAAGATAGCCGTAAATCCCGCCGGAAACGACTATCAGAGCTATCACTACGGCTATAACTTTTTTCACCCGCTTATCTCCTTTACAGACTCTTTGGCAGCTTCGGCGAACGCATGGAAGATCCTGCGGCTGTGCCACTGGTAGGGCATAAACTCCGGATGCCACTGAAGCCCCGTGATTCTCGGCTCTTCAAGCGACTCAACGGCCTGGATTATGCCGTTTTGATCGTGGGCCGCTTGGCGAAGCCCATCCCCTACCCGTTCCACCGCCTGATGATGCAGGGCGTTTACCCTGATCGTCGTTTGGTTCAGGAGTCGATGGAGCGCCGTTTCGGGCTCCAGTGGCAGCCTCTCCTCCACCGCTCTTTGCAGAAGCTGAAGTTCCATCGTATCTCTCTTGGGGTCCGTTTTCGTGACGGTATGGTGGCGTGATCCGCCGTATGTTTTGGGGTCTATATCTACGCCGCCGAGGATCAAAAGAGCGTCCATCTGCAGACTCTTTCGCCACGAAGAGGGGTGTACGAAGCGCGCTTTGAGACCGAAAAGCTGCAGCAGGAACCTCGAAAAGAGCCATGCGCTCCTGCTTCCGCGGTCTGACCCGGTAACGATTACGAGAGGTTTTTTAGCCAAGAGTCCACCTTTCGCTTCCACTCATCTTTCATAAAGATCGAAAAGGGTGAGTCGAGAATATCGAGATACTCCGCACAGAGCCTGCATAGAGCCTCGTCGTCCGCCGCCAGTCTCTCTACAAGGACCCAGCTGTTCCACGCCTCCCATGTGTGCCACTGCGGCTCGTCCACCCGCGAGTTGGGAAGCCTGTAGTGGTATGTGGGACGGGGCGAGATCTTCTCTCCGGCCATCTTCCGCATCACCCTGTCCAGATCGATATGGGCAAAGAGCGGCAGAAGGTCGAGCGCCCTGTTTCTGGTGGGGTTGTATTCGAGGTAGTCGTCTATGAGCTGCGGCATCGTCGGGTCGTACTCCTCATCGAGAAGCAGCCGCATATAGGCTTCGTCGAAAGGGTCGATATAGGGGGTGAGCCTGCGTGTCATATCGGGTTTTATCATCTCCACCAGATTTTCATACAGCACAAAGAAGGCGCGAAGCGTATTTAAAATTTCGTCTACTGATATTTTGGCCGCTTCGGGGTTTATGTGAAAACCGAAGGCATAGAAAGGGTCCGCTTTCGTACCCATAGCCCCATGCGCTCTAAGAGCCTCTTTTATCTCCTCGATAACTTCGATGCTGTCGATTGCCAGCGGCGGGGTAGAGACTTCGTAAGGGACCACCGCTTCAGAAAGATCCGCTATAAAACGCTCTATACCGTCGATCACATGGGGCTCCAGCGCATGGTCGAGACCTATCGTATGGAGCCACCTGCTGAGTCCCGATTCGACCAGAAACTGAAAATCGAGAATGAGTGTGAATGTTCCGTAGGGTGTATCTTTGATTTTATAGTGGTACGGGTTTACGACCTCTACGTGTCCGCCTACCGTTTTAAGCAGCACGGCGGCACTCTTTTTTAGAGTGATGCCGCTATATTCAAGTTCGAACCCGACAGTTCTCAGATCGCCGGCCGCATTTTTGAGCTGCGGAGGCATCCGGAATTTTTCAGATTTCATACTGTCGATTATACACTTTTTGCTACAACCGCGGCTGAAGAGAAGGCCCACTGGAAGTTGTAGCCTCCGACCATTCCGGTCACATCCACCACCTCTCCGGCGAAGTAGAGACCCTCCGCCAGCCGGCTCTGCATCGTAAGCGGATCTATCTCGTCGGTGCTCACTCCCCCTTTCGTAGCCTCCGCCTTCGAGTAGCCGAATGTGCCCGCCGGAGCGAAGGTATAGGATTTGATCAGGGAGAGGCGCTGCTTCTGCTCTTCGCTCATCCGTGAGTAGGGAACCTCCGGCAGATTCAAAGCGGCGAACAGCGCCTTTACGAAACGCTTCGGAAGCGGAATCTGCGAAAGCGCACTCTTCTTTGAATTTGCAAAAAGGCTCTTCAGCCTGATGCCCGGCAGAAAATCGACCGTAATCTTTCCGCGGTTCCAAAACAGAGATGCGTTCAAAACAGCCGGACCGCTGATACCCTTGTGGGCAAAGAGCATATCGGAGACTATTTTTCGCCTGCCGACTGAAATCTGAACGCTCAGCGAAAGACCGCTCAGCTCCTTCATCCAGAACTGCTCCGGCTGAAGGGTAAGGCCTACAAGTGCCGGTCTCGGAGGGACGATGGTGTGGCCGAAAGATTCGGCTATATCGAAACCTATGGAGCTTGCACCCAAAGAGGCGAAACTGAGCCCGCCGGTAGCGACGAGCACCCTGCGGGCGTAGAATCTGCCCGAAGAGCTCTCTATGCAAAAGCCCTCATCATCCCTCTTTACGTTCTGCACCTCCGTTTCATACCGTATAGGCACACCTTTTACCGAATCGAGAAGAAGATCTATCAGCTCGCGGCTGCTCTTTTTGCAAAAGTACCGGCTATCTTTTTTCACTACCGGCTCGAGCCCTCTCTCTTCTAAAAAACGGAGAAGATCCCGGTTGTCGAAACAGTCGAATACCTTCTCTATAAAGGCGGGGTCGCCCAGGTAACATGAGGATGAAAGATTTTCGTTTGTGATGTTGCAGCGGCCGCCGCCGGATATTTTAATCTTGGCCGCCGGATACGAGTTGTGCTCGAGAATGAGCAGATCTTTTCGAGTGGAGAGCGCGGCGGCCATAAGGCCGGCCGCACCCGCTCCGAGAATTATTAGTTCGTGCCTCTGCACAGTCTATCGGCGGCTGGAGCTTCTGTTTCTGCCGCCGCCGCTTCTGCGTCTTCGACCGCCGCTCTTTTTCGGCTTTTCGCCTACTCCGCTGGCGGCCATCATCCGTTTGACTTCCTCTTCACTGAGCCCGATTCCGGTACCGCCCGGCTTGAGCAGGCCGCTCTCCAGAACGATCGAAATGAGCTTGTATGCAATCTTTTGCGGAGCCATCTCGTCGGTAAGGCTTTCGTAGATCTTAACGGCGGTGTCGTCTATTCCGGCGGCACGTACGAGTTCCGCGAATCTCTCCGCGATATCTTCGTTACCTTCGCCGGCTTCGTCTACAAAACCGTACTCCATCTTCGTACCCACCTTCTGGCGGATGCGCTCGAGCTCTTTGAACTCCAGAGGGGTGACGAGTGTTATCGCCGTACCCTTTTTACCCGCGCGGCCGGTACGGCCGATACGGTGCACATAGCTTTCGGGATCGAACGGAATGTGGTAGTTGAATACATGGCTGACATTCTCTATGTTCAGTCCGCGTGCCGCGACGTCGGTAGCTACGAGAATATCTATATCTCGTCCCCGGAATCCCTTTATCACCTCCATACGGTCACGCATCTCCATATCCCCGTGAAGACCTCTGGCATTGATCCCCTGCGCCTGCAGAAGCTCCGCGACACGATCGACCTCGCGTTTCATGCGGCAGAAGACGATCGCCTTTTCGGGCTCCTCTCTGTCTAGAAGGCGCACTATGGCGTCGTCTCTGTCCTTCTCTTCTATGACATAGTAGAGCTGCCGAATATCCTTGTTTGTAGTCTCC
>JALSXE010000036.1:0-1437 GCA_027072755.1 Campylobacterales bacterium
GCTCTTCTCTATAACGGCGGTTTTCTGGCTCTTCGCTTCCTCGAGCCGCGCAAGCTCCTTTTCGGTCTGGACGATCTCCTCTTCGAGAGAGACTATCTCGTTGTGGTAGGCGTCTATTTCGCTTGCGTCTATGATCAGCTTGTTGTTTTCACCCACCATTTTACCGATTGTGATTTTAGATACGGCACAGATCCTGGCGTTCGAAGCGATAACATCCACATCTACCTCTATTGCTTTCACCTCCCCGCCTATCATCTGCGAAATTTTGGCTTTTTTCGCTTCGGCGACACCCCCTTCAAGGCGTGTGATCTGCAGATCTTCAGTGGTCTCTACATATCCCCTGTGTACATTTATTACAGCAGTTTTGGCATAGATTTTACTTGTCTGATGAGTCTGGCCCCCTATCGAAACCTCTTCGGCTTTGACGATCGCGGAAGCTCCCACGTTACCTTCGACCTTCACTTCGGTAGCCTCTACCTCCACACCGGTTCCTATCGCATCTTTCATGTGGTCCGATTCGCTTATGTGGAGTTTCACTTCGGTCTCTACTCCAGCATCTATGGAGCCTGTCTTTTTGAAGCTTACCTCGTCGATCTCCATAGAGTCGTGTATATCGTATGTGTTATCTTTAAAAACGACATATCCCCCGCGTTTTGCACGATATAGAATCCTTGTATCGTCCTCTTCCACCTCTATGGCATCGCTTACCCTGAATTCCGGTTTGAACTTTTCGAGAGGTTCGGGTACGGGAATATAGATTCCCTGGCAGTTGCGTCCCGGTTTTCCCGGCTGCGGCTTGATATACTCTATAACCGTTTCACCCTTCTCTACCGCCTGTATGAAGCCGCGTTTGGAGTGATCCACCCTGTCGCCTTCCCGCTCCTCCTCGTTTTTGTTTTTATAGTGTAGAATCAACTCGTCATTGACGGGCTTTTGCGAAGCGAAACATACACAAATATCGAAAGAGAGATCTTCGGGAAGAATATATTGATCCTGTACGAGAGCTTTCGCCGTCAGGTCGTCTATGGCGCTATCGAAATTGACATCCCAGAGCTCTATCAATATTCGGGAGCGCAGCATCTTCCCGACAATCATGTTTTTGATTTTCGACTTCAGATTTTCGGCTTTTCTTATAATAGACCCGGCTTTTACGGTGCAGACTACTCTGTTCTTCTCCTTGTTGGAGCCGATATGCAGCTGCAGGTCGCTTTTCCACGGCTCATCTTTGTATCGGAATATCTCGAGTTCGTAACTCTGCTTCACCTGAAAATCGGGGCTTAGGAGAATCTCCGGTCTGTTGAACTTCTCCCACTCTCCATCTTCCACCTCCGTCCACTCCTCCTCTTTCGGGTCCATTTTAATAAAGGTTTTGAACGAAAGAAGCCTGATGTCGAGTGCGCCGGAGTTTATTTTGTACTTGAGAGCCGTATCGTGCAG
>JALSXE010000037.1:0-1434 GCA_027072755.1 Campylobacterales bacterium
GTTGTAGTCTCTTGCACAGCTGTAGGGGTCCGAATCGCTGCCGCCGGCAAGACCGCAGCCGCCGACGAAGATCGAAACAAGCAGAGAGGCCGACACCGAAACTATAAACGCCGCCGCTCTCATCTGAGGCTCCAGCGTCTTATCAGATCGGGCTGCGCAAAGATAACGTCGGACCGCGCGTAGAGCGCGTTTGCCGCATCTATGGCATCTTTCGCCGTGGGCGCTTCGAGCAGGTACATATTGCCGAAGCTGTACTTTTTGACCACCTTCAGATTGAACTTCCGCAGATACTCATTGAAGTTCTCCATGGAACCGAACTTCACTATAATCCTGTTTACGACACCTATCTGCTCTCCGTCCCTCTTTTCGAAATAGAGAACACCCTCTTTCAGGGAGTACTTCACTGCCGTAGAAGGAACCTGTCGCAGATCGACCCGTTTGTCGCCGTTCATATAGTAGTACTCTCCGGCAAAGAGCCAGAGTGTACCGCAAAGCCATATTGCCGCTATCTTCATGCCTTTTCGCTCCTTAAATATTTCAGA
Source organism: Campylobacterales bacterium (assembly GCA_027072755.1). Classification (GTDB taxonomy): domain Bacteria; phylum Campylobacterota; class Campylobacteria; order Campylobacterales; family Hydrogenimonadaceae; genus Hydrogenimonas. Next base: position 543 of record JALSXE010000037.1, read on the forward strand.
ACCGTCGAAATGAGATCGTCATCGTCCCTGCTTCTTGCTTTGAGTGAAGTTTTTTTCTCTTCATTATACTGAATCGTGATATTCTCGTTGTAGTTGCTGATCCGCTCTATCCCCTTTTTCGCCGCCAGCACCTTCATGACGACGATGTCGAGAAACTGCCTAGTAGGCAGGTCCGGACGTCCGAAACGGTCCTCTATCTCCTCCTCTATCTCCACCACATCGTGCGTCTCGGTGCATCCGCTCAGACGCCTGTAGAGCTCCAGCCTCACACGCTCGTGTGGTACCAGCTCTTCGGATATGTACGCGGTGATAGATAGTTTAATATCGACACTTTTGCGCTCTTCGGTAACTTCGTTGCTCAAAATCCTGATAGCATCTTCCAGCATTCTGAGGTAGAGCGCATAGCCGATCTGCTTTATGTGTCCGCTCTGGCTCTCTCCTATCAGGTTGCCGCCGCCCCTTATCTCGAGGTCGTGATAGGCGAGCACCGCGCCGCTGCCGAGGAACGAGTTGGATTCGAGCGCTATAAGGCGTCTTTTCGCCTGCTCGGTGAGCGTATCCCGGTTCTCTACGAGGAAGTAGCAGTAGCCCTCGACCCTGCCGCGCCCCACCCTGCCGCGCAGCTGGTGCAGGTCGGCCATTCCGAAACGGTCCGCCCCGTCTACGATCATCGTATTGACACGCGGCATATGGATACCAGATTCGATGATGGAGGTACTAAGAAGCAGATCGTACTCACCCGCTTCGAAACGGAGCATCTCCTTTTCGGTCTGCGCCGCCGTAATCTTGGAGTGGAGAATGAGTATCCGCAGGTCGGGCAAAATCTCGAGGAGTTCATCCCTCTTGCTCTCGATTCCGGCTATGGAGTTGTAGACATAAAAGAGCTGTCCGC
>JALSXE010000038.1:0-1428 GCA_027072755.1 Campylobacterales bacterium
CCTACTACTATGCGCATGGACACAGGTATCCGGCATACGATGTCGAGAAAGACAGGTTTGGCGTCCTGTGGGTGGAGCACGGCGGACGCCGCAAATCCATAGGTGTCGAGATAGACGGAAAACTCTACCAGGGCTTCCACACTCCGGACAAGAAGCTGGACCTCTTCTGCGAGTGGCTAATCGACTGGAAATGGCCGGAGTACGCCCTTCCTATCTATCCGAGAAGCGAGCGTGAGTACGACAAGATGATACATATCGTTTCGCAAGTTCATCACCGCTATATGAAAAAGGAAAATGAGTTTGCGCTCAACACCGTATTCAGACTCCCCTATAACATCCATACAAGGAGTGTAAATTCAAAACACCTAATGGAGATCAGCCAAAACCACAATCCTGTATGGATAAATACCAAAGATGCCGAGCGCCTGGGTATAAAACGGGGCGATGCGATAAAGGTTAGGATAGTGGATACCGTCAGCAACCTCGAGAGCGGCTATTTTGTCGCCATGGCGGTACCTACCGAGGGAACTTTCCCGGGAGTGCTTGCCTGCAGCCACCATGCCGGACGATGGAAGCTCAAAAATGCCGTCGAGATTCCCGGTTTCGAGCACAAGCTCGGCGTAATGGGCGTGGGAGCGCCTCTTTACGAGATGACGATGGACGGTAAAGTGGGTACTCTAAAGCCGAAAGAGGGAATAGAAGAGGGGATCAAAAGCCGTCCGAAGTCATGGCAGTTCAAAGAGTTCAACAAAGACCTCGACAACATCTGGTGGGACGGGCTCAGCGGTTCGTGGCAGAATGCCGTGGCGCCCGTTCATCCCGACCCTGTGGCGGGCAACCACGCGTGGCATCAGAAGGTCATTATCGAAAAGGCCGGGAAAGATGATAGAATCGGCGATATATGGGTCAACTACGAGAACAACTTCAAGACCTACAAAGCGTGGAGAGACGAGCTCACAAGACCTCTCACTTCTGAAGATACAGAGCGCAGACCCTGGTGGATAAAACGGCCTGTCGTACCTTTGAGCAAAAAGGCTTACGAGTTCAAGGTCAAAGATCTCTAAAGGAAGTTATACAGCGGGGCATAAGCCCCGCGCGATATAATGCAGTATACGGGAAGCAAGAGGTGAAGAGTAGGTACGCGATACTCTTCACTCCTTCCTTCCATTCCTCAAAGACAAAGGTACCGGATGAACGAACTTCTTACCAAACAGATCGCACGAATCAATCTCTATGCTCTGATCTCAAGAGTGTTGATGAAAGAGGTCGATGAAGATTTTCTCGAAACCATAGAAAGCGACGAGGTGATTCTCTCCTTTTTCCCAAACTACATGCAGTGGGAAAAACCGAAAGAGCTCGACAAAAAGAGGCTGAAAGAGCAGTTTCTCGATGTCGACTTCAGCAACCTTTTCGTTCTGCACCTGATAC
>JALSXE010000039.1:0-1423 GCA_027072755.1 Campylobacterales bacterium
CTCTATACCACCTGACAAACTCCCCTATCCCTCTGTCAAGATCTGTCGACGGCCTGTAGCCGACATCTTTTTCCAATGCACTCGTATCGGCCCATGTGGCCTCCACGTCTCCGGGCTGCATCGGCATCATATTCATCTGCGCCTTTTTGCCGAGATGCTTTTCGAGCGTCGTTATAAAATCCAGCAGCTTTACGGGCCTGCCGTTGCCTATATTGTAGACCCTGTACGGGGCCGGCGACGAGGCCGGGTCCGGATCGCGGTAGTCGAAATCTTTAGCCGGCTCGGCCGGATGCTCGATTACCCGTACGACCCCTTCCACTATATCGTCGATATAGGTGAAGTCTCTCTGCATCTTTCCGTAGTTGAATACATTTATAGGCCTGTCGTGCAAAATCGCGTCCGCAAAGAGCATCGGCGCCATGTCGGGCCTGCCCCAGGGACCGTAAACGGTAAAAAACCGCAATCCAGTTGTCTTTATTCCGTAAAGATGGCTGTATGTGTGCGCCATAAGTTCGTTGCTCTTTTTCGTAGCGGCATAGAGGCTGACGGGGTGGTCTACGCTGTCGCTCACCCTAAATGGCATCGACTTGTTCAGTCCATAAACGCTCGAACTGCTGGCGTAACAGAGATTTTCAACCTCATGGTCGCGGCACTTTTCCAGAATGTTCGCAAAGCCCGTCAGGTTGCTCTGCACATATGCCGCCGGATTCTCAAGAGAGTACCTGACGCCCGCCTGGGCCGCCAGGTTGCATACTGCATCAAACTTCTCGCTTTTAAAAAGCGACTCCATCGCTTCGCAGTCAGCCAGGTCGATCCTGTAAAAAGAGTGGTTTTCGAGTTTGGAGCTTTCCGCCCTCTTGCCGTACTCGACCTCATCTTCAGCAATGCCGAGTTCCCTTAGGCGGCCATACTTCAATCTTACGTCGTAGTAGTCGTTTATGTTGTCCAAACCTACAACTTCATAACCTTTTTCAAGAAGTCTCTTTGCGAGAAAAAAGCCGATAAATCCGGCCGTTCCGGTCACCAGTATCTTCATTGTCCTACTTTGTTGTAATATTTTTTGTCAACTATTATATGGGTAGATTATATCAAAATAATTCGGAGCAACCGTAGAAGTTGTGAAGTTAGCGCCCGCTTCTGCGGGCGCAATTAATATATAGCTTTACGCCAGAGCCGCTTTCGACTGCTCGACGATCTTTGCAAACGCTGCAGGATTGTTCATGGCCACATCGGCGAGGATCTTGCGATCGAGCTCGATTCCGGCCTTTTTGAGTCCGTGCATGAATGTGGAGTAGTTCATATCGTTCAGACGGCACGCCGCATTGATACGGATGATCCAGAGCTTCCTGAACTCACGTTTCTTCTGTTTTCTGTCTCTATAAGCGTATACCAGGCTTCGCTCAACCTGCTCTTTCGCTTTCCT
>JALSXE010000040.1:0-1422 GCA_027072755.1 Campylobacterales bacterium
GGGTTTTACCTATGTGCAGAACTTTTTTACGGCAAATTCCCGGGTAGAGCGGCACTTTCATACGGATCTGAAATTCACCTTCGCACCGACGATACGTATCTTTTTGGAGAAAAATCGGGTTTCACCTGTTTCTCGTACCGAAATGGTGCGAAAGGCGAAAGGCGGCACTTACCCGGAAGAAGCTGCCGAAAAAGCGCTCTTTTCAAAAGAGACGAAGAGTGTATACCGCAGCAGCGGCTTTATGCTCTTCCGGAAAAAAGAGCACTCCATGCAGAGGGAGAGGTCTTTTCAGAAACTACTCTTTTCAAAACAGAAAGAGAGAAGCGGTTTTGAGCCCGTAAGCGGTAAAGCTGTCGATGAGGCGCAAAAGATAGAGCGTATCGTTCAAAACGTCAGCCGCCGAATCGAGCCTGTTTCGCTCTATTACAGGAGTGAAGGTCGAAAAAAAGGCGACTCTTCCGTTTCAGCTTCGGGCGCAAAAGTGTTCAAAAGCGGCACCTTGCAAAAGGTGGATAGGGAGATACCGAGCGAGTCGAAAGAGATTCGAATCGAGAAGATCAGGGAGATAGAGCGTATAAGCGAAAAGGTCTATGCGCTTGTTATGAAAAAGTGGGAGCAGGAGCGCCGCAGAAGAGGAGTGTTGTATGAGTAGGCAGATAACTCCGCTGCTCAACTACCGCTACAGGGTAGAGATAGAGGGGCTTGTCGTCGCCGGATTTTCCGAAGTGACAGGCCTAACCAGCGAGATAGAGACCGAGGAGTACAAAGAGGGCGGGGCAGGTTTTGTCCACAAGCTTCCAGGCAGCGTCAAGCACGGTAATATCGTGCTAAAGCGCGGCATGGGGGTCTCTACCGAACTCAGAGAGTGGTACCGGGCCGTTGTGGACGCCCTCTCATACGGGAAACCGCTGCCGAAGACACCGGCTCTATACATATCCGTAATCGATACGGCCGGTGAAGAGAGGGTCCGTTTCCGCATAGAGTCCGCCTATCCGATAAAGTGGAGCGGCCCGGAGCTCAAAGGGACCGGCTCCGACGTGGCGATAGAGACACTCGAACTCGTTCATGAAGGGATGGTGATCGTATGAACCGGACCAAAGCGAAGTTTTTAGTTCTTGACGGCGAGAAAAAAGGGACGGAGGTCTATCTGCAGTTCAATCCCTCCTCATACAGTTTCGAAGAGAGTAACGAGTTCAGCGAAAAGAGGCTGATGGGCCTCAAAGGTGTCATAAACCAGTTTACCGGCTCAAAGACGGCCGACCTGTCGCTCGAACTCCTTTTCGACTCTACATCCGAAGGGGGCGATGTACGCGATTTAATAAAACCGCTGGAGAAGATTGCGGCCATAGACCGTGAACTTCATGCACCGCCGCCGTGCCGTTTCATCTGGGGCAGCTTCAGCTACGACGGAATAATCACCGG
>JALSXE010000041.1:0-1419 GCA_027072755.1 Campylobacterales bacterium
CATATAGCCGCTGCGAAAGCGGCATTGGCATCGGCTGAAGCCGCCTATGCGAAAGCGAAAGTCGATCTGGAGAGATGCCGTATAAGAGCTCCTTTCGATGCCGTGGTCCTCAATGTGGAAGTTGCGATCGGCGATACCGTGAGCAGCTCCAAAACATTGGCAACCCTTACCGAAGCGGACCGTTTCTGGGTCCGTATAGCACTCTCTCCTCGGGAGTTGGACGGTATAGATATTCCCGGTTACAACGCTTCCGTGGGATCGAGTGTGAAGATACGGCACGACTTCTGGCCATCTTCGGCCGCTGATCTGACCGGTGTTGTCGAAACGGTCGAAAAGATGGTCGACGATTCGAGTAAAATGGCATACATTCTTGTTCGTGTCGACGACCCTCTTGGGCTGCGCACCGCACACAGACCGCTTCTTCTGAACTCGTTCGTCAAAGTCCGGGTTGTCGGCAAGAGACTCAAAAATGTTCTTGTCATTCCGTCAACCGCACTTCGCGGTGACGGGACGATTTGGATATTGCGCCCCGACCATACGCTGCAAATTCGGAAGATTCCGATACTGTGGCGGGAGGAGAGTCGTTTCATGATAGACGCAAAACTGCTTCAGCCGGGGGAATCTGTGATTACTACAGTCATAGAGACACCGGTAGACGGGATGAAACTGCGTATCGCGGATGGGGAGGCGTCAAAGGTTTCATGGCGTGCCGGAAGTGAAGGGAATGTCACGCACCGAGAGGAGAAGCGGTCCGGTCGAGGGCACCAATGAAACGTTTTAGACGTTTCGAAGGGGGGCCTATAGCATGGATGGCGGCACACCCGGTTGCCGCAAATCTTCTGATGATCGTCGCGCTTGTGGGCGGACTGCTCATGATGGGTCATCTCCGTCAGGAGGTTTACCCCGACTTCGAACACGATGAAGTGCGTGTCAGCGTTGCCTATCCCGGGGCCAGCCCGGAAGAGATCGAAGAGGGCATCATCCTGCCTATCGAAGAGGCGCTTAGCGGTGTAGACGGTATTAAGAAAGTGACTGCAGTTGCGGGTGAGGGGAGCGGTAGTGTCAATATAGAGGCCCGCAAAGGGTACGATCTGCAACTGCTTCAAAACGATGTTCAAAACGCCATCAATCGTATCCGCACCTTTCCGGCCGATATAGAGCGTCCGAAAGTTTCGATGCGCAGCTACGAACGTCAGACTATGTCACTCGTTCTTTTCGGAGATACTGATCGCCTGACACTCTATAGAGTGGCTCAGCAGTTTAAAGATCGCCTGCTTCAGTCCCCGGATATATCCAAAGTCGATCTCTATGGAGTATCTTCGCTTCAATACAGTATCGAAGTGAATGAGTCGACACTTCGAAAGTATGCAATTTCACTCGAAGAGATCGCCCGCCGTATCATGTCGGACAGTCTCGATT
>JALSXE010000042.1:0-1418 GCA_027072755.1 Campylobacterales bacterium
GCTCCTGGATGAGTCGGTTGAAAAAGTAGTTGGCATCGCTGATAAATCCGTTGCCGCTGTAAACCCGGGCCAACAATAGAAGAACCTCGGGAAGATGGTCATCGGAGGCGTAACGTTTGAGAAACGTTTTACCAAGCTTGATAATCTTGTCGGCATTCTCTTTGGGATCGATTTGAAAAAGCGATTTGATACGGTAATAGAGAAAGTCACTGGCAAAGATGGAGCGGGGATAGAGCTCCATCGCATCGGTAGCCATGTCGTAGGCCTTTTGGTACTTCCCGGCTTTGAAAGCCTCTTTAAGAGCGATAAAGGTTTCGACATCCCGATTCTTTTTCAAAAAGACCGGTTTGCCGTTCAGATCGATGGCACCGACGGCTGGAGCGGCGTAGGGCTTGGCATCGATGGGAAAAGAGAGAGATTCGTCATACGATTCACTTTTCCCCAGGTAGGGAGGCGTATCGAGATATCCCAGTACGATCCAGTGTGACGATCGGCTCAAATTGTGAGCGGGAATGATAGGAGACCGGTAGATAGGTGGAACCATCGGATAGATGAGACTCTTTTTATGCGGATGGATCTCGATGATAAAATTATGATTTTTTTTACGAAAGTCGAGGGTGAAAAAATCGCTTTTGATCGGGGTGATATGCTCTTGGGGTGCACGGTCAAATCGGCATCGGTATAAAGAAGGTTCACCCTTGTCATCGAAATAGGCGGTGCACGTGAAGGGCGTATCGTTACGAAGATGAAGGATCGTATAGGGTTTGCGGTTTTCCAAACCCCGTTTGAGTTCGATATCGAGGGCGAAAAGAGCCGTCAAGGCTCCTATCGCCGAAATCAGCAGCAGTACGCGCCGAATGGGTGCCTCCTCAACGGCTCATGCCGTATCAGAAGGCGCTTGCTGCGACGAATTGGCTGATCATTTGCAGCAGGGGATCGACCAGGAAGACAGCAAAAACCGTCAAGAAGGCGCTGAATCCCACGATCGTCTGAAGCGGTTTGGAGGTATTGGGACCATACTCGGTCACCGCTTCGGCTTCCGGCTCTTTGAGGAACATGTAGACGATCAGCTTCAGATAGTAGTAGGCCGAAATGGCACTGTTGACCGCCATGATGATGGCAAGGACGATATAATCGCTGTTGACAGCGGCACTCATGATATAGAGTTTACCCCAAAAGAGCGAGAAGGGAGGCACTCCCGCCAATGAGAGCATAAACAGGGCCATGATCACCGCACCCACCGGACGAATGGAGATCATACCGGCAAACTTCTCATACGGATGGTCGAACCGACCCTTCCATGTCTTCCCTTTGTGGCGGGAGATCCAGAGCATCGCAAAAGCGCCCAGGTTGGTAAAGAGGAAGAGAATCCAGTAGAGGAAAAGGGCGCTGTTTGCTTGTACCGTGTCGATCATGAT
>JALSXE010000043.1:0-5817 GCA_027072755.1 Campylobacterales bacterium
ACCTGATATTCCTGCCGCCGGCACTCATCTTTCACAAGCTTCTGGCGCAGATAGACTGCCATATCATGATCGTTCTGGCCGTATTCTTCACGATCTTCTTTTTCGGGGTGCTCTCCGTTTTCAGGTCGTGGGCGATAGAGCGGATGGCCCTAAACCAGATAAAGAAGGCGTGGAGACTCCATCTTCCGTATTACGACTTCGACACCTACCACACCAAGGTCGCCAAGTTCTATACCGATGCCCTCGAAAAAGGGGTGACGGGCGCCAACGTGGAGATGTACATCATGAACGCCCTCTCGCTTGAAAAGTGATGGCGGAGTTATATATAATTTCGGGAAAAATTATCGATAAAAGGAGGTAAACATGGCAGAGACGAAACCGAAACGCCAGAAGCAGGTAGTGCTCTTTACCTCGCCCGGATGCGTATGGTGTACGCGCGCCAAGAACTTTTTCAAGAAAAACGGCATAAAGTTTAAGACCATAGACATAAGCACGAACAGGCAGGCGGCCAAAGACTGCGAACGCCACGGATGCCGAGGCGTTCCCGTCGTGCTCATCGGGAGCCGGTGGATATGCGGGTTCGACGAGCCGAAAATCAAAAAAGAATTGGAACTTAAATGATCACATTCAGCGACCTTCTTCTCAAACTCCAGACCTACTGGGCGAATCAGGGGTGCAATATTGTACAGCCCTACGACATCCCTTCCGGTGCGGGTACATTCCACCCGGCTACACTTCTGCGGAGTCTGGATTCAGGTCCGTGGTCGGCCGCATATGTTGCCCCCAGCCGCAGACCGACAGACGGCAGATACGGCGAAAACCCCAACAGGCTGGGAGCCTATTACCAGTTTCAGGTGCTCATAAAGCCCAGCCCTGAGGATATCCAGGATCTCTACCTCAAGAGCCTTGAATATCTGGGACTCGACATCTCGAAACACGACATCCGTTTCGTCGAGGATAACTGGGAGTCGCCGACGCTCGGTGCGTGGGGGCTCGGCTGGGAGGTCTGGCTCGACGGTATGGAGGTGACACAGTTTACATATTTTCAGCAGGTAGGCGGTGTAGCCTGCGACCCGGTGGCTGCCGAGATCACGTACGGAACGGAGCGGCTGGCGATGTATCTTCAGGGTGTCGAATCGGTCTTCGATATAGTCTGGAGCGAAAAAGACGGCCTTATAACAACATATGCCGATGTGCACAGAGAGAGCGAGTACGAATTCAGCAGGTACAACTTCGAGATAGCCGATACAGAGATGCTCTTTAGGCACTTCGAAGATGCCGCACGGGAGTGCCGCCGCTGTCTCGATGCCGGAGTGCCGCTGCCGGCGTACGATCAGTGCATGATCGCCTCTCACCTGTTCAATACACTTGATGCGAGAAAGGCCATATCGGTTACCGAGAGGGCGAACTACATTCTCAAAATCAGGGAGCTTGCCAAAGGATGCGCCGAGCTCTACAAGGAGCAGGAGAGCGAGAGAGAGGCGAGAATCAGAGGTGAAAAAGCGTGACGGTAGGAGAAATATACGAGATTCTAGACGATCTAAGCCCGTTCGAGTTTCAGGAGAAGTGGGACAACAGCGGCCTGCTTCTTGGGGATGAACTACAGCGTGTAGGGCGCGTGGTACTGAGTGTCGATATAGACGCCCGAATGGTGGAGGAGGCGGAAGAAGGGACACTCTTTGTTCTTCACCACCCGCTTATCTTTTCGGGTCTCAGGAGACTGGTATGGAGCGAGTACCCGGCGAACATTCTTCGCGAAATGGTAAAAAAGAGCCATGCGCTGATCGCGATGCATACCAATTTCGACAAGACCCATCTAAACCGCTACGTCTTCGAAAAGGTTCTCGGTTTCGAGGGGTGTTGCGAAGAGTTCGTGTGCCGGGCCGAAGGTGAGTGGCGAAGCGACGACCTGCTCGAAGATATTAAGCGACGACTCGGTCTCGAGAGGCTGAGGGTGGTCGGCCGGAAGAGAGATATAAGAAGTGTGGCGATGACGACCGGCTCTGGTGCGAGCTTCGTTGGCGAGATAGATGCCGACCTTTTTCTGACGGGAGATATAAAGTTCCATGACGCGATGAAGGCGCACTCTATGGGTATAATGATGGCAGATATAGGGCACTTCGAGAGCGAGCGCCATTTTGCCGATGCGCTCGGGGAGAGTTTGAAAAATTTGCCGATTCCGGTTATAATTGCACAATCGATCAACCCCTTTACCTACATTTAAGCAAGGAAATCCATGAACAAGCATCTTGAAGATCTGATCGAGTTGTCCAAGATCGATCAGACCATAGACGCGTTTGAACCGAAAATAGAGGAGGCACGCTCCAGACTCGACGAAGTGGAGGAGGCCCAAAGCGCAGTCGAGCGCGAGATACTCGAGCTTTCCGAAGAGATCAGGGAGAGCGAGCTCAAAAAGGCGAAGAACGAGCTCCATATACAGGAGCTCGGAGAGAAGCTCGAGGCGAACAGAAAAAAGAGTGCCGAGGCGAAGACCGAAAAGGAGATAAAGGCTCTGCAACTCGAAGAGGAGATAGCGAAAGAGCAGCTCGATTTCGCCAACGAAGAGATAGAGCGGCTCGACAACCTGATAGAGACGAGAAAGAGCGAAATAGAGACCAAAGAGGCGGAGCTCGCGGCCCTGAAAGAGAAGGGCGCCGCGGTCAAAGAGGAGGTCGAGCGGGAGCTTGCCGAGATTGAAAAAGAGAGGCAGCGCCTCTTCGAACAGAAGCAGGAGCTCATCTCCAAAATGAGCCAGAAGATCCTGGCGTTTTACGACAAGATTCGCCGATGGGCGAAAAACAGCGCCGTGGTTCCCGTGCGCAAGCAGGCGTGCATGGGCTGCTACATGAAGATAAACGACAAGACCTATGCAGAGGTCATCAAGGGTGAAGAGATCACTACATGTCCCCACTGCGGGCGCATTCTCTATCTCGAAGTCCAGAAAGAAGAAGAGAGCGCTGAAGCATAACCTTTTCGCGGCCCTCTATACGTTTGCGGCATGGGGGCTCTATCTGCCGTCTATACCCCTGCTGCTGCTTCTATCTCTTAAAAAGAAGTATCGTCAATCCGTTCCGGCGAGATTTTTTCTTTGGAGAAACCCTCCGCTAAAAGGGGGCGAGGTCTGGTTCCACGCATGCAGTTTCGGAGAGACGAGAGCCCTCGGGCCGCTCATCGATGCCCTGGGGCGCGAAAAGTGTGCCGTCACCACGACGACGCAGACAGGATTTCTGGAAGCCCAAAAGATCTGCGACGAGGCCCGTTACCTACCTTTCGAGCCTCTACTTTGGCTCTGGATCCGCCCGCAGAAGGTGCTTGCGGTAATGGAGGCCGAGCTATGGTTTCTTCTCTTTTATATCGCCAAACTGCGCGGAGCCAAGACAATGCTGATAAACGCACGCATTTCCGACAGATCGTGGAAGAGCTACCGCCGCTTCTCATGGCTCTACAGGAAGGTTTTCGACCTGATAGACGAAGTGTATGCCCAGAGCGAAACGGACAGGGAGCGGCTTGAGCTCCTTGGCGCAAAGAGGGTGACGGTTACCGGAAACATCAAGCTGGCGCAGTCGGTACGCGCCACCAGAAGTTACCCGAAGCCCTCCGGTACCGTGGTTACGGCCGCCAGCACCCACGAAGGGGAGGAGGAGGCTGTTTTGGACTCTTTTCTGGAGTTTAAAAGGGGTCAGCAGGATGCGAGGCTGCTGATTGTCCCGAGGCATCCGGAGAGGTTCGACAAGGTATGCGACGTCGCGAAAAGGGCGGCTTCCGGATCGGGTCTGAGCTTCTGCAGGTGGAGCGAGTCGAAGAGCCTGGATGCAGATATCGTGGTGATAGATGCTATGGGCGAACTGATAAACATCTACGCGATCAGCGACATTGTGATACTCGGTGGAGCTTTCGCCCCTATCGGCGGCCACAATCCTGCGGAGGTGCTGCCGTTTGGATGCAGACTGATAACCGGAAAGAGCATATTCAATCAGAAGGCGATCTTCGCGGAGATGGACGGGGTCCTCTTTTGTGACCTACCGGAGCTTGCGCGCACTCTTCGCGAAGCGCTCGACGCTCCACCGCCCAGGCTGAAGCATGAGGCGGATCTGGAGCCGATACTGAAAGGTATTTCGGATGTGGTATGATATAAAAGACGGGTATGTCGATCTACTTGTAAGCGCGCGTCCAAACAGCGGCAAAAACGCCTTCGCCGGAATATACGACGACAGTTTGAAGATACTGATAAAAGCGCCTGCGGTAGAAGGTGCGGCCAATAAAGAGCTGGTCAAGTTTCTATCGAAGAGCTTCAAGATTCCGAAAAGTGAGATTCGGTTTATCTCCGGTGAGACAGGAAAGAGGAAACGGATACGCTTGCCCTTAAACGAGAGAGTGGAAGAGTTCATAAATGCAAAAGAGTGAAAAGAGGCAGAAGGCATATAAACTTCTTGCGGTACAGATGGGGTTGTCCAACTCCAAGGCCAAAGAGCTGATCGACAGAGGCGTGGTCTATGTCGGAAACAGAAAAGTCGCCATAGCCAGGGGCGAGCTTCCGGTAGAGACCAAGTTCAGGGTCCTGAGGCTCGACAGACCCGAAGTGGTTTTCGAGAACGAAGAGGTGCTTGCGCTCAACAAGCCGGCCTTCTATACGAGCGACGAGGCGGCGGCATCCTACAAGAATGCCAGGCTTCTTCACAGGCTCGACCGTGAGACGAGCGGCGTTCTGCTTCTGTCTAAAAACAGATCATTCCACAAGAGGGCCGAGGAGGCTTTCAGGGCGAGGGCCGTCTATAAGGTCTACACCTGCTGGGTGCAGGGGATGGTCAGTGAACCGGCCACGATAGAGAAGCCGATAAAGACGATCAAGAGAAACGGCATAGCCTACAGCAGGATCGACAGGAGAGGCAAAGAGGCTATAACTCACATAGAGCCCCTGATGATCGTAGGCGGGCGCACAAAACTCAGAGTAGTGATCGAAACGGGACGCACCCACCAGATAAGGGTGCATCTAAAGAGTATCGGCCACCCGATAATCGGGGATACCCAGTACGGAGTGATGTCGAACCAGACAAACAGGATGCTCCTTCATGCACTCGAACTGAAGCTTCTCGGGTACGATTTCAGGGCGAAAGAGCCGAAAGGCTTCGATGTCTACGCGGGCGGAGCATAATCTTATATTTAATTAAAATTAAAGTGTTTATAAGCTAAAATTCCGGACTTTGAGTAGAGCCCTCGATTTGAAAAAGGGGGAGTTTAAGGCCAAAAGCAGGAGCGGGTGTGTTCGAGTCGTTAAGCAGCAGTTTTCAAAACGCCATATCGAAGATACGTTTCAAAGATGACGAGAAGGCGCTCAAGCGTGCCCTCGGCGAGCTTAAAAAGTCTCTTTTGAAGGCGGACGTGCACCATAAAGTGGTAAAAGAGCTGCTGAGTGTCGTGGAGCGAGAAACGAAGCTTGCCGGAATCGGCAAGGAGAGCTTCCTGAAGGCTTTGAAAAAAGAGCTGACGCAGATACTGACGGCCCCCGGAAAACAGGGTTTCGTATATAGCTCCAAACCCCCTACCGTGGTTATGATGGCGGGTCTGCAGGGATCGGGTAAAACCACTACATCCGGCAAACTGGCATACTACCTGAAGCTCAGAAAAAAGAGGGTCCTTCTCGCCGCTGCCGATCTGCAGCGCCTTGCGGCCGTGGAGCAGCTGAGGCAGATTGCCGGCCAGATAGAGGTTGACGTTTTCGCCGACGAGTCTATCAAAGATCCGGTCGAAGTCGCCAAGAAGGCGCTGCAAAAGGCGAAAGAGGGAAACTACGACGTACTGATAGTCGATACCGCCGGG
>JALSXE010000044.1:0-1406 GCA_027072755.1 Campylobacterales bacterium
ATAATAAGGAGATGTTTTCTATGATGATTGATGGAAAAGCCTACATACAGATTGCCCGTCCTGACCACTGGTTCAAAAACGGATTCATGGTCCTTGGGATACTGCTTGCCTTTTTCATTCATCCAGGCCTTGTTAAGACTGGGTGGTACATAAACATATTTTGGGCGTTAGTTTCGGCGTGTCTTATCGCTTCAAGTAATTATGTAATCAACGAGATACTCGATGCACCCAAAGATGCCTTGCACCCCATAAAGAAAAAGAGGCCCATTCCTTCGGGAAGAGTGAACATAAAGGTTGCCTATTTAGAGTGGCTTTTCCTGGCCGTTTTGGGGCTTGGATTGGCATATTGTATCAATCTGCCCTTTTTCATTTCAGGCCTGGCCCTTTGGATATCAGGGCTTTTTTACAATATCCCTCCCATTAGGACCAAGGACCTTCCATACGTGGATGTCCTTACAGAGTCTATAAATAATCCACTCAGGCTTTTCTTGGGGTGGTTTGCGCTTGTGCCGGATCAGGTGCCGCCTCTTTCCCTTGTGATTGCGTATTGGATGGCCGGGGCCTTTTTTATGGCAGCAAAAAGGTTTGCGGAAATGAGGTCCATAAATGATAGAAAACTTGCCGGAGACTACAGGAAGTCCTTTAAATATTACACGGGAAATAGGCTCCTTATAAGCATGTTCTATTATTCTGTGGCCTGCGCCTTTTTTTTGGGGATTTTTATCATAAGGTATCACCTTGAGCTCTTATTGGTGGCACCATTGTTTGCAGGCTTTTTTTCTTATTATCTGAAGATCACCTTTTACGAGAACAGTCCTGTTCAAAATCCCGAGCATCTATACAAGGAAAAGGGCCTTATGGTCTATCTTGTGGTCTGTGTGTTGGCATTTGTGTTTTTGTTATACGCTAAGATCCCTATTTTGTACCGCTTGTTTAAGGTCATACCATACGAAATCAATCCACTTTGGACGTTTTAACGGAGGAAGCCAAGTGCCAGGGCTGATTGGATTTGTAGCAGAGAACAATGAAATCGATCCTATAGCTTCATTGAACCGCATGATCAAGGCTGTTATGCACAAAGCAGACTACAGGGTGGAAAACTTTACCGCCAAAGAATTCAATTTTTCAATGGGCTTGGTAAGGCACCCTTTTATGAATCGGTTTGGACATATTGTAGAGTCTCGGGATGGAAACTTGGCCTTGGCGTTCGATGGAGAGGTATATTCAAAAGATTCAGGAAAGGGAGATGCGGAGTGGCTTCTTGAAAGATTCTTATCAGAAGGCGAGAAGGCCCTGGAGAAAACCCAAGGAGTCTTTGTAGGGTGCTTGTTGGATAAAAAAGAGGAGAGGCTCTTATTGTTTAACGATAAGTTCGGCCTGAAACCGATTTATTATTCTCTTTGGGA
>JALSXE010000045.1:0-1405 GCA_027072755.1 Campylobacterales bacterium
TCCGGGCAAAGCCCGTAATTTGGCAGGGCCTGTACGGCCCTACAACCCCCTAAAGCTTCGAAATCTCAGATTTCGAGATGATTTTACGCATTTTGCGCAAGAGCGTAACAGATCATATCATCATCGACGAGCCCACAACAAGTGAAAGAGCTCCGGCCGCCGCGAATGCCGCGCGTACGTTGCGCCTGCTTGTGAGCAGATTTTCGTTTATGAGCGATACGATATATCCGAAGCCCATAAAGACGACCATCACTCCCAGCGTAAAAGCCACTACCATCATGGGACCCACTTCGTTATGTGCGATGGCGCTGAGTGTAATCAGCATTCCTCTCACGCCCCCTATGCCCATGAGCGCACCTACAGTGAGCGCGGATGCGGTTCTCTTTTCAAACTCCTCGTCGCTGTGGTCGTGGGAGTTTCCGAACCAGATGTGGATATGCTCTTTTCCCTCATGGGTATGGCGCCCGATGTTGATTCTGTCGGTTGCGGCCATAAAGAGAAGATAACAGCCTATGGCGAATATGACTCCCGAAGAGATGAGATCGGCATAAGAGAGAATCTGCGCCGGTATGTTTATGAACTGGAGCACTCTCGCGAAAACGAAGAGAGAGACTCCGTGCCCCACTGCGAAAGCGAGCGTGATAAAGAGGGTCTTTTTTCGCCCTTTTCCTATGGAGAAGTCGGCAATGGCGGTAAGATGGTCCGGTCCGAAAGCGTGCAGAACACCGTACCAAAACAGTATAAAAAGAGTCGGTTCCATGCAATACCTCTCACTCTATTGTTATCTATTATATGCCTATAATCAGAAATTGAACTTTAAAGTGGTAGAATCTTATATATTTTCGGTACCGGAGAGAGCATGACGAAAGCGTGTATCCATTGCGGCGCGGAAAAACTCTATACCCTCGGCGATGGAACCGTAAAGTGTTCCTCCTGCAGGCGAAGATACAGCCCGAAAAAGCTCAGACGGAGGCTGGGTCTCATAGAGGCTTTCTGCAGCGATCTGACAGCCCGGGAGGCCGCAGCCCGGCTCGATATAAACTATGTCACCGCAAAAAAGTTCTACGACACCCTGCGCTCACTCCTTCTGGAGGCTCTCGAACAGAGTTACTCGAACCACTCGGAAGAGGTGCTGGAGTATGACGAATACCTCTACCTCGACCACTCCAAACGAAAAGAGAAACGCTACATTTTCGATGCGCACAACTTTCTCACATTCGACTACGGCGGCAGGGTCTACAACATATTGATGCCCTCTCTTAACCGCTACAAAAAGAGCTTTCTCGCCGATGGGCTCGATGAACTCTACTATAGCGAGTTCTCCAAATTTCTAAAGATCCACCGCATCGCCAAACTCCGCTCGATTGACAACACCATAGTCCGGTTCTGGAAATTCTTAGACGAG
>JALSXE010000046.1:0-5807 GCA_027072755.1 Campylobacterales bacterium
ATGCTATGGCGTCGGCTTGACGGCGGTATAGCATTCACACTTCCTGCCTTTTGATTCAACCACAAATTGGAACATTTTAGCAAACTTTAGCTAAGCAGCCGCCGAGAATATGGCGAAATGGCATTAGGCATTAGGCATTAGGCATTAAGCATTAGGGAGTCTGGTGATGCTAATGCTATATAGCATTAGGGAGTCTGGTGATGCTAATGCTATATTGGGCATTAGGGAGTCTGGTGATGCTAATGCTATATTGAGTAATGGGCATTAGGGGCATTAGGGGGTCTGGTGATGCCAATGCTACCGACATTCTCAAAAAAAGCTAATTACAATAAACCCGGTGGCCCCGAACAGAAGCATAATATACCCCACAATTTTGGCGTTTTTGTAGAAAAACTCTTCGAATGGGCCGGTTCCCTTTAGTCGCTGCTTCAACTCTGTCATCTTTTGATAGTCGTTTTTGAAGAGCTTCCTCTCTATTTTATCTTCGTTGACGATGTACAGACCGAAAAAGACGATGATCACGGCCGAATATTTTGCGATGAGATCGTGTATGCACGATAGTCGCAGCTCCCCGCCGATCAATAGCAGATATAGGAGATTCAGCAAAAAGATGGCTATGGGGAGTGCCAAAACGGCGAAGACTATTTTGGAGGTAAGCTCTTTGAAGGAGGATCCTCTCTTCTTTTTTCATCTTTTCCCTGATCTTCTCGCTTTCCGTTACCGCTCTTTTCATCGATTCGGGATAGAAGCGTCTTAAAAACCTGATAAACGGCTCGATAAGCACAGATATTGCGATCAGTGCGATAAAGTACGGATTTGTCAGAATCGGTAAAAGATCGTCCCAACTGTACATGGTCTACTCTTACCGGCGTTTGAGCTCCCCCGCCTTTTGCATCTCTTCTTCGTGGACCCTATCTACCAGGTCGAGCGCGTCGATCGTGTTTTTTATGATCTGCTTTTTGCTTGTAAGCGGCTTCATGGCGAGATTTTTTGTGCGTTTGTCGGTTTTGGGGTCGGAGATGATCTTCATGGCCTCGCTCTCCAGCTCTTTCATGTACTCTTCGAGGCACTCTTTGATGTTCACTTTTCCAGTTCCTTTCGCAATTTTAGCCAGCGCTCTTTTAGATCTTTGCCGTCGCCGTAGCGCAGGAAGCGCCAATAGCGGCGGTGTGCGTTGCGCACTCTTCTTGCGTGGCGTATGGGGCACCAGAACTGCTCCGTTTTGGAGGCTATCTCTCTAACATAGGCTATGAGGCCATTGAAGTAGGCGCAGTATACGCAGTTTAGTTTTTGAAGCGCGTTTAGATACTTCAATCGGTGCCTATCGAAAACTATGTAGTCGCCGCGTTTTACTTTATCTATTTTGTAGACTGGAAAACAGACAGCCTGGTAGACCGTTACGAAAAGATCCATTATTAGCGCCGGAATTATCATCGCATAGATTACCGGGGCCGTCAAAACATAACCCGGCTTTGCGCTCCGTATATACTCCCACAGAGGGGTGCGCTCCTGCAGGAAGTCGCACTTTAAAGATTCGGCGCCTTTTTCAAGTTCTCTGTTTAGCTGCGACTCTGTCTCTTCGAGCTTTTTTAGAAGCTCTTCAATCTTCTCGTTGTTCATGTTACTGCCTGAATTTTAGTCCTAAAATGATACAATAAAAAAAAGAGCAAAGGTGGTTTTCGTGGGAAAAGATGAGAATATCGTACAAGAGCTGAAAGATTACAGGGATGTAGAAGTTTGCAGCAATTCGGACCCGCTGCCTGTACTGCTCAAAAAGAAAAAGGCTATAAGAAAATACCTTGAAGCGGAGGAGCTGAAGCCGTACCAGGCAGAGCTGATAAAGCTTCAAAAGCATCTCGAAAACAACAGATTGAAGATGATAATACTCTTCGAAGGGCGAGACGCCGCGGGCAAAGGTGGAACGATACGAAGGGTCACGCGCTACATGAACGAGAAACACTACCGCGTGGTTGCACTAGGCAAGCCCACCGAAGAGCAGCGAACGCAGTGGTATTTCCAACGCTATGTAGAGCAGTTCCCCCGCGGCGGCGAGATAGTGCTTTTCGACAGAAGCTGGTACAACAGGGCGATGGTGGAGCCGGTTTTCGGCTTCTGTACGCCTGAAGAGTACCAGACCTTCATGGAGGATACCCCCAGTTTCGAAAAGGGTCTGGTAAGAAACGGCATAACGCTTATAAAGCTCTACTTCAGCGTGACGAAAGAGGAGCAAAAGAGACGCTTCGAGCGCCGTAAAACAGACCCTTTGAGGCAATGGAAACTGAGCGAGGTGGACCTCCAGGCACAGGAGAGGTGGGACGACTTTACGAACATGAAGTACGAGATGCTGAAACATACCCACACCACCATAGCCCCCTGGACCATAATACGCTCAGACAACAAGCACCTGGCACGTCTTAACGTGATGAGGGTGATACTCAACTCCATGCACTACGAAGGGCGTGACGAGCTGCTGGACTACGTACCAGACAGCAACATTGTGGTATCTGGAGCGAGGGAGCTGGAGCTTATGGAGGCTCAGCGCCTTAGAAGCGGCAAGTTCATAGGATAAATTTAGATACCGAAATTAGAGATATAAATTAACTACGCCTTTTCGTCTGGCTGGTAACATAGCGGTAAAAAAACGGATAGCAGATGAAATTTTACAACCTTCTAAACCATAGAGTGGAACTGGACAAAAAGAGTTTTCTAAACGCTGTAAACGCTCAAAAACCGATAGGCATCACGATAGACGGAGAGATAGTCGAAGGCGAAAAAGAGAGCCTTCCACCGCGGCCCTACATATTCGCGGGAAGGCCGAAGTCTCTCACAGGAAGCGCGGTCGCCAAAGCTACGCCGCTTGCAAAGATACTGGGAGAAAACTACGACGTGGCCGACGAAGGCTCCAAGATCGTCATCTCGGCCGAAAGGGCATGGGAGGAGATCGTAGATGCCAACATGCCGTGGCACCACTACATAGACGCCGGCGGCGAAGGTATAACCGAATTCAACGACAAAAGGCTCGACGACATCATCTGGTACAGCTGCGAATTCGGCTTAAACTACAGGGAGGTAGCCGAGTTTTTGGAAGAGAATATGGAGGGTACCGTACTCTGCATAGAGATCGAAGAGCCCTACCGCTTCAACGGATGCGCCTTCATAGACGAAATAGACAAAGCGGCCGATGCCGCTTTCGACTTTGTGCGCAGCGAGCTGAAAAAGAGAATCGATGAGGGCAGGATAGACCTGGACGACCTCGAAAGCGAGGAAGAGCAGGCTTTGAGATACTTCGGCCTGATCGGGTAGCCTCCACCCGGCGGCTCAGGCGTATATTTCGAACTTTTTCATATTGTCGAAAAGGCGGTAGAAGAGCTTTTTCGAGCTCTCTATGAGCGCACTTCTATTTTCGAAAGCCGATAGAACTTCATCCATCGTATCGACCGTCGAGCTTTTCAACATGTTGAGCATATCGTCGTTTCTTACCTCCGGCATTTTGTTCTTGAAAAGTTGTGCGACATTCGTAATCTCCTTCATGCCGGGCATCTCTTCGCTATTTTGCACGCTTTGCAAAAACCTCTCGAACATAGGCTTTATGAGCTTCATGGCCTTCTCTATCTCTGCCGAGTCGCGCTCGTCTATTCCGTTTCCGCTGTATGA
Source organism: Campylobacterales bacterium (assembly GCA_027072755.1). Classification (GTDB taxonomy): domain Bacteria; phylum Campylobacterota; class Campylobacteria; order Campylobacterales; family Hydrogenimonadaceae; genus Hydrogenimonas. The sequence goes on from JALSXE010000046.1 coordinate 3,655, forward strand.
AAAGGAGTAGCAGTACTCATATTTGAGGCTCATGGAGAAGCTCGAAGTGTTTCTGCCCTCCTCCGCCTGCATGGAGAACGACCTGTTATCGTAGAGCGAGAGAGATATTCTGTCTCCGGAGCTTGTCGTCAGATCGAAGGAGAAGCTGTTCGATGTTGCCGTGAGTGAATTTAACTGCGTCATCGTGCCACCTTGATATAATGGCACCTCTAAGAGGTACCATTAAAGTAACTACATCAAAAAATCGGCAATATCGAAACTATTTTAACGGTATGAAAAAGGGGTCGCTCTTTTGTAGAAGCTCCCTTTTGCCGAGATGGCAGCGGGCGCAGCCGGCTACGGCCCTGTGCTCCGGAAGCGGTGAGTTTGCGAGCCTCTTTTTGTCGTGGCACTCGAAACAGTCCTGACCGCAAGTAGATACGCCTGCAGAGCTCTCTTTGTGGCACTCGATGCACCGTTTGATCACTTTGTGGTGAGGTTCGTCTATGCTTTTTTTGAGAACCGGATGGCACTTTATGCAGTCTCCGCTGCAGGCGAATGCCGCAGTCGCAAAGAGAAGAAGCGTCAGTAACGTCACTCTCATCGGTACCTCCAACTAATTTAACCGGTTTTACGCAGAGTGCGTAAAAGAGTCTCGAAATCTTGGATTTCGAAGCTTCGGGGAGTTGCAGGGCCGCTCACCCCCTGCCGAACTACGGGTTCTGTTAACAACAATAGCATAAACCAAAAGATCGCTTTCATAAAAATTTTAAATCCCGGACCGCCGCTCTATTATAGTGAATGGTAGATTAAAATTCAGGGAGCAATTCTCAGACGGGAGGAAGAATGTACAAAAGAGTCGAGGCTATTGTAGAGTCTGCAAGGTTCAAAAACTTCATAACCGCCATGATCATCTTCAACGGTATAACACTCGGTCTGATGACCTCGAAAAGCGTTATGAACCATATAGGCCCTCTGCTGCTCTTTCTGGACGGTCTAGTCATCGCCATCTTTACCGTAGAGATCGCAATGAGAATCTACGTGCACAAAAAGGCCTTTTTCAAAGACCCCTGGAGCCTTTTCGACTTTTCTGTAGTGGCCATCTGCCTGGTCCCGGCCGGCGAAGAGTTCGCCATTTTAAGAGCCCTCAGAGTGTTGAGGCTATTTAGGCTTCTAACGATCGTTCCGCAGATGCGAAAGGTGATAGGAGCGCTTGTGAGCGTCATTCCGGGCATCGGTTCGGTATCTTTGGTGCTGCTGCTTATCTTCTACGTCTTTGCGATAATGGCCACCACCATGTACGGCGAAGCGTTCCCGCAGTGGTTCGGAACACTGGGCGCATCGATGTATACTCTATTTCAGGTTATGACTCTCGAGAGCTGGTCTATGGGCATAGCAAGACCGGTGATGGAGCAGTTTCCGGGTGCTTGGCTATTTTTCGTAAGCTTCGTCCTCATATCTACCTTCATCATGGTCAACCTTCTTATAGGTATTATTGTCGACGCTATCTTCGCCATAAAAGATGATGACAAAGAGCCTGAAAAGATGGAGTCAAAGAGCGAAGAAGAGAGCTCCGAAATAGAACGCCTAAGAGGCGAGATTGAGCAGATGAAACAGATACTTCAAAGGGTCGAAAAGAGGCTCGGTTAACTCTCTTTCGGCCTGCGGCTGGCGCATATGTATACGACATCCTCGGGTACGTATGCCGAATGGGGAGTGTTTGCCGGGCTCTCAAGCCTGTCGCCGGGATGAAGGCGCAGGCGCCTTTTCCCCTCCGTAATCTCGAGAACACCGGAAACCACCCAGCGCACCTCGTCGTGCGGGTGTGTATGCTCCGGATATGAAGTGGAAGCGGCGTCGCTCCACCTGAAGATATTGAAGCACCCCTCCTCTTCGAGGATACTCACGATCCTCTTCTCGTCGGTTATTCCGGTCTTTACTACTATTGCCATATCAGAGCTCCTTCGAGTCGGCTATTATCGTAACGGGGCCGTCGTTTACTATCTCTACCTCCATCATGGCGCCGAATATTCCTCTTTTTACACTGCACTCCCTCTCCATCAGATCGCAGAAATACCCATACAGCCTTTCGGCCTCTTTCGGCTCCATCGCGCTGTCGAAAGCGGGCCTTCGCCCCCTTTTTATGCTTGCCGCAAGCGTGAACTGGCTTATTA
>JALSXE010000047.1:0-5775 GCA_027072755.1 Campylobacterales bacterium
TCGTTCTATTTTTCTGATTTTATCGTTCTATTTTTTTGATTATGATCGTAGTCAGCGAATATGGGACAGGAGTATTTTAGAGTGAAGGGTCATAGATGGAAAAAAGTGGAGATTCGGGGCCCAAAGGCCCATGTTTGCGGTTCAGGCTTCGTCTGAGATATCGAGCTGAAGATCTTTCAATGAGTAAAATAGATTTGGGTGCTTCCGCTTGATGCTCTTTACAAGATTCTCGAGGTCGACGCTCTGCGCCTGCGCCCCCTCTTTGAGCCTCTGCTGCAGCTCGTGCATCGCGACCACCCATACATCGTGAAAATCGATAGGAAGCTCTTTGGCTATCGCACGCTCGAGGCGGGCCTTGAAGACCTCTTCGCCCATATGCTGCAGAGAGTTCATTATCGCACTCATCGCTTCGGCAGTCGAGAGAACGAGAAGTCTGCCCTCTTCATCTATGATGAACCAGGGCAGCTCGTCGCTCCAGTTGCCACGCTTCAGCTCCAGACTCTTTTTATCTTCGCTCTCGCCCGAAACTATCTGCATAACGGGCCGTTGCGTGGGGTTCGGCATACCGAGCCGCTTGGCCACGGCGTCTATCTCCTTCATCTGCTGCTCGGCAGGAAGGTTTTTAAGATTTTTCATGACAATCTCCATTACACCTCTTTACGCTGTTCATCGAGCCACACCATCACCCCTTTCTGGGCATGAAGCCTGTTCTCCGCTTCGTCGAAGACCACGCTCTGATCGCCTTCAAGCACCTCTTCGCTCACTTCGAGGCCTCGATATGCCGGCAGACAGTGCAGAAATATGGCGTCGGCCCGTGCCAGCTTCATCATATCACTATCTACAGTATATCCGGAAAAGTCTTTGATTCTCTTCTCCTTCTCCTCTTCGTCACCCATCGAGACCCATGTATCGGTAGTGACGACATCGGCTCCGGCCACCGCATCTTTGGGGTCGTTGGTAAACTCTATGACCGCTCCGCTCTGCCTGGCGAACTCGGCCGCATCGGCGACTATGGAGGCGTCGCACTCGTACCCTTTCGGTGTTGCCACCCTGAGTTCGAAGCCGAGCTTGGAGGCGAGCATCAGCCAGCTGTGGGCCATATTGTTGCCGTCACCCACATAGGCCACTACCGGGTTGTCGGCTTTCGAGTGCTCTATCATCGTCATATAGTCCGCCATCAGCTGAACCGGGTGGTATTCGTCGGTAAGGCCGTTTATAACCGGAACCTCCGAAAAGTCGGCAAACTCTTTAAGTTTGCTCTGGCTGTAGGTGCGTATCATCACCATATCGCACATGCGCGAAATGACACGTGCGGTGTCTCTCATCGGCTCTCCGCGTCCAAGCTGAATATCCCTGGAGGAGAGAAAAAGCCCCGTACCGCCGAGCTGGAAAATACCGGTCTCGAAGCTCACTCTGGTTCTGGTACTGCTCTTTTCGAAAATCATCGCTAAAACCTGCTTCTCCAGATAGGGGGTGAAGCGGCCCGCCTTGACCTCCGCCTTTATGCGAAGACCCAGATCTATCATCTGCAGAATTTCGTCTTTTGTAAAATCTTTCAGTGTCAGAAAGTGTCTCATTTTCAATCCTTTACGGCTGTCAAGGGTCACAGCCTGCGGTATCTGCGGGGGCTTCCCCTTCCGCTCTTTTAGTGCCGCTAAAGAAGCCCGGCCGCCTCTTTTGCGTGGTATGTGATGATGATATCGGCGCCTGCGCGCTTGAAGCCGAGCAGAGTCTCCATCATCACCTTTTCGTAGTCTATAACGCCGGCTTTTGCGGCCATCTTCAGCATGCTGTACTCACCGCTGACGTTGTAGACGGCCAGAGGCAGGTTGCTCGACTCTCTTATATCTCTTATAATGTCCATATAGGCAAGTGCCGGCTTCACCATGAGTATATCGGCCCCCTCCTCTTCGTCGGCAAGGCTCTCGAGCACCGCTTCACGCCGGTTTGCCGGATCCATCTGGTAGCTTCTTCTGTCGCCGAAACTCGGGGACGACTCGGCTACGTCTCGAAACGGTCCGTAATATGAGCTGGCGAACTTGGTCGAGTAGCTCATGATCGGAATATGGCTGAAGCCGGCCGAATCGAGCCCCTCCCTGATCGCCGTTATCATACCGTCCATCATGCCGCTCGGAGCTATCATGTCGGCACCGGCCTTGGCGTGCACTATCGCCTGCTTCGCAAGATTTTGAAGGGTGATATCGTTATCGACCGTCTGCAGTTTGGGGTTGAGCACGCCGCAGTGGCCGTGGTCGGTATATTCACAGAAGCAGAGATCGGTAACGACGAGCATATCCGGGTGCGCCTCTTTAATCGCACGCAGCGCGGTAGCGATTATGCCGTGCTCGCACATAGCGTCGCTTCCTACGGAGTCTTTGACGTCCGGGATTCCGAAGAGTATGATCGATTTTAGGCCCAGAGACTTCAGGCTTTCACACTCCTTAAGGACTTCGTCGATACTCATCTGAAAGACGCCCGGCATCGAGGACACTTCGTTTTTTACCCCTTCGCCGCTCCTGATGAATAGCGGATAGATAAAGTCATCGGGGGTAACAACCGTCTCTCTGACGAGATCTCTAAGTACCGGATGGAGTCTTTTTCGCCTAAATCGTGTGAACATGGCCAGCCTTTACAGTATGATATAATCGCAATCAAATTAATCTATTTAACGGAAAGCCAGTATTTTACCAAAAGTTGAGGAAAAGTATAGAATGAATGTTGAAATCTCCGATGTGGCCAACCTCCCGACGAAGTTTGGAAACTTCAAGATACAGGCATTTAAAGAGAGGAGGGAGAGCGGCTGCTTCAAGGAGCATCTGGCGATCTTCACCGATCCGCTTCCCGAAACGCCGATAGTGCGGGTCCATTCGGAGTGCCTCACCGGGGATGCGTTCGGAAGCAGAAAGTGCGACTGCGGCGAGCAACTCGAGTTCGCCCTGCACATGATCCAGAGTCAGGGCGGCATGGTTATCTACCTGCGCCAGGAGGGGCGAAACATCGGGCTTTTGAATAAAGTCAACGCATATGCGCTGCAGGAGAAGGGGCTCGACACCGTAGCCGCGAACCACCAGCTAGGCTTCAGCGCCGACGAGCGCACCTACGAGATGGTCGAAAGAGTCCTGACTCACTTCGGAATAAAGAGGATCCGTCTGCTAACGAACAACCCGAAAAAGATCGAGAGCCTCGAAGGGGTCGAGATAGTCGAAAGGCTCCCCATAATCGTGGAGTCTAATCCCCACAACGAAGCCTACCTTCAGACCAAAAAGAAGAGAATGGGACACCTTCTTTAGGTGAAGATCGTGAAAAGTGAAAATTTGAGAGATATCTTAAAACTTTCAAAGGCCGCCGCAGATCCAAACGACCTTGAAAAGCTCGATGCTTTCTCGAAGCATCTGGAGGCATGGAACAGGGTGCACAACCTCACCGGCGCAAGAACACGAGAGGCCATAGAGGAGCAGATCGTAGACTCCGCGTGGCCGCTGACCTTTCTGCCTCCTGTCGACTCGATGCTCGACATCGGCACCGGCGCCGGATTCCCGGGAATGGTCCTGGCCATACTTCTACCCAAAACGGAGTGCACGCTCTGCGAACCGCTTAAAAAGAGGGCGGCATTTTTGCGTTTTGTCGCAAGAGACCTGGAGCTTGGGAATGTCACCGTCGAAGCGAAACGGATAGAGGAGCTCGAAGCACGGGCCTTTTCGCTCATAACCTCCCGCGCCGTAACCGGCACTCCCGCCCTTATAGACTGGTGCCGCCCGTTCATAGACGAGTCGACGCAGCTACTCTTCTACAAGGGTGAGCAGGTTCATGAAGAGGTTTCGGGGCTACAACACTGCGGCATAGAGATCATAACGCGCAAAAAGCGCAACTATCTATGGATAAAGGAAGCTTCAAAATGCTTAAAATAGTTTTGACAGTCGCCGTCATAGCCGCGGTCTACTTCTTTCTCATAAAGAAACCCGCCGTCGAAAAAAAACGCAAAGAGCGTGCGGAGGCGGAGGCGAGAAAACCCGGCCCGGATGAAGATATAATGGTAGAGTGTGAAAAGTGCGGAACGTTCGTGAGCTCGAAAGAGGCTATCATAGTAGGCGGAAAGTACTACTGCTCCAAAAGCTGTGCGGGGGTGAAGTGATGATCATAATAGGCCACGAAGATATTCCCTACAGGCCGCTCTATTACGTCGAAAGCGTAGAGGAGATAAAAAAGACGCCGCCCGGAAGCACTCTCTGGCTCGGCCCTTTCAGCAGCTCGAAAGAGATCGCCAGACACTGCTTCGAAAACGGCATCGGCTACGCGGTAATGGCCGAGAGCGTAAACGACGCACTCAAAGCGAACGCCCTGCATGCGCACTACATAGTGGCGCCGATGGAGCTCGCAAGCAAGATTCAAAAGATTGCCGAAACCTACCTTTTCGATGCCAAAATACTCCTTCCGATCGACAAAGAGAGCGAGATGGAGGAGGCTGCGAAAGCGGGAATAGACGGGGTTGTCTTTCAGAGGGCCGTCATAACCGGCTAGTTTTCAAAGCCCCCTCTCCTTCTACTTGACAAACCCTTATACTTCAGATTTAATAGCCGCTCCATCCCCTTGACTTTAGTTTTATTTGTTAGTATACTTTAGTCGTATAGACTAAAGATTTAAAGAGAGGATAGAGATTATGGAAGCAGTAAAAACGGTTATACTACTTACACTCATGACACTTCTGATGGTCTGGGTCGGAGGTATATTCGGCGGACAGTCCGGTATGCTGATAGCCCTGGCAATCGCCGGAGTCATGAACTTTTTCTCATACTTCTACTCCGACAAACTGGTGCTAAGGCACTACCACGCCGTCGAAGTGGACGAACGGAGCGCTCCGGGGCTTTTGGCCATGGTGAGGCGCCTTGCCGACAAAGCCGGCCTTCCGATGCCGAAGGTCTACATAATCCCGGAACAGGTCCCCAACGCGTTCGCGACGGGAAGAAATCCAAGCCACGCGGCGGTTGCCGTAACGGAAGGGCTGCTGGAGCTTTTGAACGAAGAGGAGGTGGAGGCCGTACTTGCGCATGAGCTGAGCCACGTGCGCCACTACGACATTCTGATTGGAACCATTGCCGCCACCATTGCCGGTGCGATAGCTTGGATAGCCAACATAATGCAGTTCGGCGCGATGTTCGGCGGAGGAAGGAGCGAAAACTCCCCAAACCCGATTCTGATGCTGATAATGTCGATCATTCTGCCGCTTGCCGCCGGAATCATCCAGATGGCGGTCAGCCGCAGCCGGGAGTTCGAAGCGGATGCGGGCGCTTCACGCCTTACGGGCCACCCCGAATGGCTGGCGAGCGCGCTTATGAAGCTGGAAAACTACAACCGCCGCGGCATGCTGCCGGAGGCCACGCCAGAAACTGCGCATATGTTCATCGTAAACCCGTTTACCGGCAAAGATTTCAGCTTCGCCAACCTCTTTAGAACCCACCCCACCACTGAGCAGCGAATAGAGAGGCTCGAAGAGCTTCGACGTGAAATTAACGCTCGATAGAGTATAATCTACACAATCGAAACGGGCCCCGCCTGCGGGCCCGGGCCAAACCCCTGAAAAAAGCGAGCCCGATGAGCCGGTCTTTCATAAAATACATAAAGTGCGTAGGTACCGGAGCGAAACACAACCGAGACCTCACCTACGAAGAGATGCTCGATGCGATGCGGCAGATGCTAAACGGCGAAGCCTCGCCGGAGCAGACCGCCGCCTTTCTGCTCGGCTGGAGACTTAAACCCGAAAGCGTGGAGGAGTTCAGA
>JALSXE010000048.1:0-1393 GCA_027072755.1 Campylobacterales bacterium
GCCGACGCAAAAGCCGCCGCGATTAGGGCACCGGATGCGAAAATGAGATATCTGAGCTTAGAGAGAGTGGATAAATTCGTCATAAGTCACATCCTCCCTTTTCAGCATCTCGTCTATCATCTTTTTCGAAGCGTCCATACCGCCGCGGCGTTCTATCTGCAGAAGATCCCTGTATAGGGGCTCGACCTTCTGAAGTTTGGATCTATCCGGAGACCTTCTGACGGAGAAGTAGCCGACTATTTTGCCGTTTACGGGATCGTACGACGGCGTGACGGTTGCAAGAACCCAGTAGAATGAGCCGTCTTTTGCAAGATTCTTGACATAGGCGTTGACCTCTTCCCCGGCCTGTATGCCGTCCCACAATATCTTGAAAACGGCTTTTGGCATGTCGGGATGTCTTATGATACTGTGGGGAGCTCCAAGAAGCTCTTCTTCACTGTATCCGCTTATATCTATGAACCTCTCGTTCCCGTAGGTGATTTTGCCTCTCGTATCTGTTTTCGATACCAGTATCTCGTCATCTTTCAGAAACTTCTCTCTATCTATCGGCTCAGGCCTTCTCATCCCCCTCTTCTCCTTATACAGTGATGTTTCGTGTACAGGGCGGGGACGGTTCAGAGTTTCAGTTCCCTTTTAAGAAACTCCCCCGTATAGCTCCCCGTCTTTTCGTGATTCGCCGCAACCTCTTCGGGTCGCCCTTCGGCAATGATCCGACCGCCCTTGTCGCCTCCTTCGGGGCCCATGTCTATGATGTAGTCGGCGTTCTTGATCATATCGAGGTTGTGCTCTATCACAAGTACACTGTTACCCAAATCGGTCAAATGGTGCAGAACTTTAGTCAGACGGTCCACATCGGCGAAGTGCAGGCCGGTAGTCGGCTCGTCGAGAATATATAGAGTGTTTCCGGTATCTTTGCGACTGAGCTCTTTGGCGAGCTTGATTCTCTGTGCTTCACCTCCGGAGAGAGTAACGGCATTCTGACCGAGGGTTATATAGCCTAGCCCCACATCGTGAAGGGTCTTTAGCTTCGAAAATATTTTCGGAATATGCTCGAAAAAGTGCAGCGCCTCGTCGACGCTCATCGCGAGCACATCCGCGATATTTTTGCCTTTGTAGCGGATCTCGAGTGTCTGGGGATTGTAGCGCTTGCCTTTGCAGGAGTCGCACTTTACCATGATGTCGGGCAGAAAGTGCATCTCTATCTTTATCTCCCCCTCGCCCTGGCACTTTTCGCAGCGCCCTCCCTTGACGTTGAAGCTGAAGCGACCCGGTTTGTAACCGCGTATCTGCGCCTCCTTCGTTTTTGCAAAGAGCGCTCTTATTTCGTCCATCACTCCGGTATACGTGGCAGGATTGGACCTGGGCGTTCGGCCTATCGGGCTCTGGTCCAGAT
>JALSXE010000049.1:0-1391 GCA_027072755.1 Campylobacterales bacterium
TATTTGATGTTACGCAAATTCCGGGCAAAGCCCGTAATTCGGCAGGGCCCGGCCCTACAACCCCCTGAAGCTTCGAAATCTTAGATTTCGAGACGGCATTTCGATTTCAAAACGCCGGTATGTTGCACGTATTCCGGCAAAGCCCGTAATTGGGCGGGGTGAACGGCCTGCAACTTTATGCAGCTCCGATCACCTATCTCACCTCTTTTCCCGTTAAATCACCGCAACCAAAGTCGCACTCTCAGAACCCGGCAGGGGGCATCATAATCATATGAAAAAAGCCTCCGAACAGCATTGCAAACAGTGCGAATATGAAGTAGATGATAAAGAGGGCCGGTATCGAAGCCAGCGCCAATTTGACCATAAACCATACAAGATTCCAGAACGGAATATCCAAACCTCCGACTACGACTCTTTTTTCACTCTCTTCCATGGCTCTCTCCTTTCGCGAACAGCGGTTTGTTGAAATCTTCGTGCCACTTTATTATGTGCTCCCACGCATCGGCGGCATTGTCGGCAAAATGGAAAATCTCCAGATCCTCCGGGGCTATGACACCCTCCTCTTTAAGAAAGTCGAAATCTATGAGTTTATGCCAGTAACTTCTTCCTACCATCACCACAGGTATCGGAGAGGTCTTTCTGGTCTGCACGAGCGTTAGTATCTCGAAGAGTTCATCGAGAGTGCCGAATCCCCCCGGATAGACCACCAACGCTTTCGCCCTGAGGAAAAAGTGGAGCTTCCTTATGGCGAAGTAGTGGAACTGAAAGCAGAGCTCCGGCGTTATATAGGGGTTGGGGTACTGCTCATGCGGAAGCTGGATATTCAGACCGATCGACTTGGCTCCCACATCGAACGAGCCGCGATTTGCCGCCTCCATTATCCCCGGACCTCCCCCCGTCATGAGTATGACCCGGCAGTCTTCGGGCCCTTTGCCGCTTCTGCCTATGTAGCGTCCGAGCATTCTGGCGTCGTCGTAGTAGACACTCTTCTCCACCATCCTCTCCGCCATATAGAGCTCGCTTAGCAGACTCTTTGAAACGGGGTTCTCTTCTACCTTTTTCTGAATCTCCTTCAGCTTGGCCATTGCGGTTTTGTGTTCATGGATACGTGCGCTTCCGAAGACCACTATCGTATGCTCTATGCCGAATCTCGACATCGCAAGCTCGGCTTTTAGGTAATCGACTTCGAGGCGGATGCCCCTCGCTTCGTATGAAGAGATAAAATCGGGGTCCTCCTCCGCAAGCCGGTAGGTGGGGCTCTGCATAATCTTTTTTACGAGGGCCATAGCCTTCGGGTCTTCGCTTCTCGGCTTCGGGTGTTCCCAGGGAAGCGGTGTTTTACGATTGTTGTTTTTTCTCTTTTTGTTCAGCATAATCTCTCCATATAAGTT
>JALSXE010000050.1:0-1377 GCA_027072755.1 Campylobacterales bacterium
TCGAACGCGGCCCCGTACTCCACGCCATCGTCCTCGACCAAGCGGGGCGACAGGCACAAGAGCTTGGTAACGGAAAATATCGGTTCACTGAAACCCCCGACTACCCGGTGACGGCGTACGGCGGCTTCATCGACCTCAATCGTGACGGAACGGTCGATGCCGGAGACATCAACAACTCCGTCATCCTCAAAGCCCCCGCGGGCGACGCCGCGACCCTGGTCAACACCGTGGCGACGCGGGCGGAGATTCGCGCCTGGCTAAAAGAGAGTTTCGGCCTCAGTGACGAGACGATCGACAACGCCACACCATCGAGCGACCGAACCATCGCGGCGATCAGCGACGAACTCTTCGCCTACTGTGTTCAAAACCGCATCACCGATCCCGCCGCTTTGACACTGCAACAGATGAAGTCGATCAAAGAGAAGATTCAAGACCGGATTCAAACCTACCTCGACACCGATTCACCCACGTCGGATCTGGAAAATCAACTTGTCGAGGAGCTTAACATTTCGACGCTGACCAACGACGATACTCTGCCGACTCGCAACAGCATCGTAGAGATCGCCCAGAACCTACCCGAATCGAATCTCACCGAAGCGCAGAAATACACGCTCGCTTATATGTGGAACGAGGAGAAACTGGCCAAGGATATCTACCTGGCCCTCTACGACATGTGGGGACAACAAACCCTCTACAACATCGCGACCCGTTCGGAAACCCGGCACGAAGAGGCGGTAGAGAGTCTGGTGCAAAAATACGACATCAATATCACCAACCTCGAAAACTACGAAATCCGCTACTCGGAAGAGGAGCTTAGAGCGTTGGCTCCGGGTCAATACAGCGTGCCGGAAGTACAGGAGCTTTACGACACCCTCTATGCCAAGGGAAGCCAGTCGTTGCAGGACGCCTTGGAAGTGGGCTGTATGGTCGAAGTCACCGACGTAAACGATCTGGATCGAGATATCGAAACCGCCGAAGGTGCGCAAGACCTGGTACTCGTGTTCGGTTTCCTTCGAAGCGGAAGCTACAACCACTACTGGGCCTTTGATCGGGCGCTCAAAAGCTTGGGCGTAAGCGACGGCTGCTGCTCCTTGGGTGAAGAGTACTGCAAAACGGCAGAGGAGTATCCCCAAAGTAACGGACAGGGACAAAATAGTGGACAAGGTCAAGGTAGCGGACAAGGACAAGGTAACGGTCAAGGCAGCGGGTATCGCGGAGGACGCTGAGTCACTGAGTCCCATCCCCATTCTCCGTTCATATTCGGTTCACATTGCCATGTGACAATGGAAAAGAAAGGAGGTGTCAGATGGGATGGAAAAAACGAACTGCCGTCGCCCTTGTCGTAGGCGGCTTGATCATCCAATTCGTCCCCTACGG
>JALSXE010000051.1:0-5709 GCA_027072755.1 Campylobacterales bacterium
GGTTTCAGCTCTTTGGCAAAAAGTATGTGACGAATCTTTCCAGAATGCCGGACGTTTTCCATGATCATATCGACCATCATCAAAGAAGGAAGATGTCGGAAACTGTGGCTGATGTCGACGACAATCTCTTGCTCTCTTGCCAAAATGTCGGAAAGTTGCCGAAAAATGGCTGGATAGCCGTGAGTTTCGTCGAGGATCTCATAATGGATTCGATCCTCCTTCACGCAAAGCGCGGGGGCAGCGTTTTTTGCAACGCGTACGATTGGGGCGTGGCGACGGCGACGATTTCGGCATCTGGAAAGTTTTCGAGCAAAAAAGCGAACATATTGGGATAACGGAATGTACGGGCGGGATCCAGCCCGAGGGCGTAGGCTAGTATTGGATTTATGCGATATTCGGCTTTGATAGTATCTTCACCGTCAAATCCGGCAAAACCCAGAAACGTGATAATGGTCATGGCTCTTTCCTTGTCATGATTTGTCATCGATTTAAACTACAATTTGCCATATTGTATCATCCAAAGGAGTCGATATGCCCAAAAATTCGAACACGCTTCCTTTATGGGCGATCGATCTGAAATGTCGCATCGATGCGTTGCAAAACGAATTGGCCGCACTGCGGGAGGATAGGTGGCGTTATTACGATTTCATCAACCGTTTTCGCCGATTCATGCGTCCCGATCCGGACAGAGACCATTACCCGGAAGTGATCTTAGGACAATGTCGTATCGGCGTCACGTTCGATGGTTTGCTCTATGACAAAGATAGCGGGAACACACTCGAAAGAAGCGATGCTTTTGAAGTCTATCGGATGATCTATGAAGCGTATAGAAGGAGTTTGAAACCGTGAAGACGATGTTCGTTCTTATATCTCACGCCATGACCCGGGAACAGAAAAGGGACGCCGTGCAAAACTGGGGTGTTCGCAATTTCGTCGAAATGGATGGCGCCCAATGGGCGCAGATACCTGCCGACACCGAAAGTATTTTGCCATTTTTGCGCGAGACGATGCATCGACTTGAAAAAGATGCCAAAGAAGGTGATCTGCTGTTCGTCCAGGGAGATTTCGGCGCGACCTTAGTGATGGTACAATATGCCTATAGGCTTGAGCTGACGCCGGTCTATGCGACGACAGAAAGAAGAGCGGCGGAAAAGGTTTCGGGCGAAACGGTCACGACAACCCGGATTTTCAAACATGTGCGCTTCAGAAAATACGAAAGGATAGAATGATGGCGAATGTATTGGTAAGTCTGATCGGTACGGGGAAACAGGCAGCCGGCGATAAAGAAGCCAACAACTACGTCACGACGGATTATCTGTTTGAAGGCAAAAAATATGCCGACAGAACACTGATTGTCGATGTGCTGCTGGAAGCCAAACCGTTCGACAAAGTCTATTTGATTGGTACGGCGGAATCGATGTGGGACAATGTGGCAGACGTTTTCGGTGCCGATGAAGATTATGTATTGGATCTGTACGAAAAGAAAGAGAACGGGTCGATCGAGGAGAAGGATCTGGTTTTGTTGCAAAAGTTGCTGGATGAACGCACGAATGGCGCCGGTTCTCGTATTTTGCTGGTCGAAAATGGAGAGAGCGAAGCGGAACTTTGGCGCATTTTCGACCAATTTATGAAGATTTACGACGGGCTTTCGAAAGAGGATGCCATTCATCTCGACGTGACGCATCTCTTTCGATCCCACTCCATTTTTTCTTTCGTCGTCTCCGAACTGGCCGGTATATCCAAAGGCGTCAAAGTCGAAGGTCTCTATTACGGCATGCTCAAACAGGACGAGCCTTCGGTGATCCTGGACATGTCGATCTTTTTCGAGCTGCTGGACTGGGCCAAGGCGATCCGCAATCTCAAGCGCTACGGCAATCCGATGTTCCTGACGGAAATGATGCCCAAACTGGGCGACGACGAAACGGAAAGGGTCTATAGAAATTTCGCCTATGCCTTGGCCGTTTCGGATGTGGCCGCCATGATGCAGAACATCAAGTATCTCAAAGGGAAACTGGGGGTTTTTCGAAAGCTCGAACACCATATCGCCACAATGGTCCATGACGAACTTCGATCGTTCATCGAAAGATTCGATGGCGTCATCGACAATACGGGAAGGTTTCAATACGCCCTGGCGAAATTCTACGCAGATACGCAAAACTATCCGATGGCTTACATATCTTTGACCGAAGCGATCGTTTCGCGAGTATGTCATGCGGAAGGCTTGGACGAAACGGATGAAGAGGACAGAAAAGAGGCGAAGCGCATCATCGTAAAAGAGTATCGTGAAAGCCCAAACGACAAATATATCCGGGATGTGTATGTAAAAGTCAACAACATTCGCAACAACATCGCTCATAAGACGACGAATTCCTCAAGATACTCGAGAACTTCGCCAAAAGACGTCATCGGCAATCTGGATACCTACCTTTCGAAAATCGCTCCATTGTTCAGGGAGAAATGATGGCGAAAACCTCCATCCAGAAAAAGCTCGACAACCTTCTGGTTTTGATGGAAAAGCTGGCAAGAGGCGAAGAGCTCTACCCACAAAATACCCGTATCCTGCAGGAACTGGAAGTGGACGAACGCACGCTGCGCCGATATCTGGAAGACATTCATACCAAATATTCCAATGTCGTAGTTACCGAAAAAAAGCGGATGGAACGGGGCGGACGTCGGGTTACGGTGTACCGCGTGGCGGACAAAGAGAAGGACGTCTCCGAAATCTTTCGATTTTTCATCGAATCGGCGGAAGATCTGGGATGGCTTTTGCAGTTGATTCACGAAAACGACCCCTCTTTGCTCAAAGGTTACTCGAAAGAGGCCCAAAAGAGCATGGAACGGATTCTCAAAGAGGAAGAAGAGGTCTTCCAATTTGTCGGAAGCCCGTTCGAAAATCTCGAGGAGGGGCGACTCAAAGAGATTTTCAAAAACCTCCGCCGGGCGGTGAAGCTGCACGAGTACCGTACGATCGAATATCGTAGAAAAGAACCCGAAACCCTCGAAGACCTCAAATGCCTCAAGCTGATGCACATGAACGACAACTGGTATCTCGCCGCCGAAACCAAAGAGGGCCGATTGCGTCTGTTGCGTTTGGCGTTCATCCAGAAAGTGAAATACTCCAAAAAATCCAACTACCGGCCCCGGGTACTGGAAAAATATGCCGGCTTTTTCACCAAGGTACAAAACGCCATGACCCTGGATAAACCGTTTCACACGGCTCGGCTCCTGGCGTCGCCGGAAGTGGCCATCTATTTCGATGAAGGAATGAAGCCGTTTTTCCCGACCCAAGAGTTTAATCGAAAAAACGAAGATGGAAGTATCGAATTTACCGTGCAATACACCCAACCGATGGAGATTCTTCCTTTCGTGAAGCACTGGCTGCCCGACCTTCGCATACTGGAACCGGAATCTCTGGCGGAGAAGCTTGAGGGTTCTTTGAAAGAGTATCTCTCCCTCTCAAATATCGGAAAAAAAGCCACGAATTGACAAAACGGTATTGCAATACAGTCGGCCATCGAGTTTTCGTCGGAACGCTCGTGCCGCCGATCGATCTTGGCGATATATCCAGGTTCGGCTGCGATTGAAGCCGAAAGAGGTCCTCACCCGCGCCGCCGGCTATTTCTCAGTCTCTTCCCCCACCACCCTGTTTCTTCCTCCGTTTTTGGCCCTGTAGAGGTTTTTGTCGGCGCGGGCTATCAGCGAGCCGATAGACTCGTTGCGCTCCCTTACGGCCACTCCCACGCTGACCGTAAGGTCTCCGACCTTTTCAAAGCGGTGAATCTGTATATGCTTACGCAGTTTCTCCGCTACAGCTGCGGCCTGCGCCTCGTTAGCGTTCGCGACAAAGAGTAGAAACTCCTCTCCTCCGTGTCTGCAGAATACGTCGTCTTTGCGAATATGGGCCGAGATGATATGCACGACCTCTTTTAGCACGTTGTCGCCCGTTTCATGGCCGTATTTGTCGTTTATCTCTTTGAAGTGGTCTATATCTATATAGAGCAGGGCATATCTTCCGTTCCCGTTTTTGAGGCGCTTCAGACAGCCTCTTCGGTTGTAGATACCGGTAAGCGAGTCTATATTTGCGGCATGGGCTTTGAGCCTGTAGATATGGACCATCACCGTAAGCACGAGAGAGACGAACACCAGAAGCGCCAGCGCCCAGTAGAGAATGGAAGCCATAGACATAACCTGCGCTATCGCACCGTCGTCTTTGTGGATGATGATGTAGTATCCGCCCCTATCGCCGCCCGCAAGAGAGAGAGGAAGGAAGCTGGCGGTGTAGTATTGTCCGTTTTTCACACTATCGTCGTAGATCAGGCTAAAAAACTCCCTGTACGGCAGAAGGGGCGCTCTGTACCCCGCTCTTTTCAGAACTTCAAGATCTTTCAGCATATCCCCACTGACCGAAAAGTCGGGATCTACAAAGCATGGACGGTATGTTTTCAGCACGCTTTTGTCCACCCTCTTTTGAAGCAGTGAGTTCTCAAGGGCGAGCGCGAATCTGCAAGCCTTTTTGCTCACTTTCTCCAGTGCCTTTTTCAACGCTTCGAAAGCGAAAGAGATTTCGGCACCCCCCACATACTCACCCCTGTAAAAGAGCGGATACACAGCCCTGTAGGCCCCGCCGTCGCGCCCTATTTCAAACCCGTATACGGGGCTTTTGCGGCTCTTTCCGAGACGGGAGAGCGGCGACACCTTGCATGGTTCACGGCTGCCTGCACACAGAAGCGGACTGCCGTCCGGCAGATAAAACTGCAGACGGTAGAGTCCGTGCCCGGAGAGCTTTTTAAAAATCGGAAAGTAGCGTCCGTGCAATTCACGCGACAGCCCATCCTTGCCGATAGCGCCGTTTTCAAGATCGTACATCTTTTTGCGGAGTTCATCGTCGAAAATAATAGAGGCCGCAATATCGGACTCCGATCTGAACGCATCCTGCTGAAGCTCTATAAGACGCTTTTGCGTCAAAAAGGTACGTTTCGCTATGGACTCCACTTCGAGCTTGCTGTAAAACTCTATTCCGAAGTAGAAAACCAGCCCTATCAACACGATCAGCGCACACTTCGCCAGTGTCATCGGCCATAGGTTTTTGTTATATTGTCTCATTGCCCTATTGTAACATTTTATTGCGCTACAGACAAACGCCGGCAGAGGGCAGAGAGCACATTAGAAGAGGGAAAAGCGGGCATGCGCAACTTTCACTTTTCGAAAACAGAGATGTATGTTCGCTCCAGAACATCTTCGATACCGCGACAGACTTCACCCATCTGTGTATCCAGGCGCTCTCGAAGCGGACGGTACTTCAAGTATACCCGCCATGTTCTAAGCGCCGCGTCGCGCCTTCCCCTCTTTACCAGTTCAAAGGCGGTGGATGCGTTGATATACCCCTTTATCAGAAGCACTTCAGCGCTCTTTTCGAAACGCCTCGGAAACCATAGCTCCTCGAGAACCTCATGCGCTTCGTAGTACTCCCCCTTCTCCAACAGGGAGACAAATCTGGCGCACACATCTTTCACGACCGCTCCTCAAGCCTGAGCGTTTTGCGCCAGTATCCGCGCCCTCCGCGCAGAGATATGCAGACTTTCCCGGGAAACCTGCGGCGAAACTCTTCGAGCCTCTCTTTGGTCTCTTTTCCGGTATCGCAGTAGAAGACCAACACCGTTCCTTCGGGGAGCTTCTGAAGTTCGTACGGATTATAGAGCACCGTATCGG
>JALSXE010000052.1:0-5706 GCA_027072755.1 Campylobacterales bacterium
CTATGTCGTTTCCGGTACCTTTGAGGTCGGGCGCATCATACTTGGTGGGCCAGGCGTCGTTGAAAACCCACCTTGCACCTTCGTTCCCCTCCTCATCCAGCACGATGATCGCCATATTTCTTCTCGCTTCGGCCATCTTGCCGTCTTCGACCATTTTGCGCCAGTTCGAAAGCTCGAGCGAATCGGTGGCTCCCCACTTAAGCACCACGTTTCCATACTTGATAAGCCCCGGGATTTTACGGACCGTCGGCCTGTCGGTACCCTCTCTGTATTCGATAGGATCCTGCGCACTCTCCGGCACCGTCACCTCCTGAAAACCCGCCTGTACGATTCCATCTATCTCTACAAGAAATCTGAAACCTCTCAAAGGGTCTTTTCTGGTTGCTGGCATCTTCTACTCCTCCATCTTCTGAAATATTTTTATCGCTCTTTCGCTACCGGTTCGCATTTGCGGTCCACTGGGCGATTCTGAATATGACAAACTCTGCCGGTTTCACGGGAGCCACGCCTATTACGACTACAAGCCTGCCGTTGTCTATGTCGTCCTGCGTCATAGTCGTACGGTCGCATCTTACGAAGTAGGCCTCTTCGGGCGTGTTGCCCATCAACGCGCCGTCTCTCCAGACACGGTTGAGGAAATTCTCTATCGTCTGTCTGACCCTGGCCCACAGACGCTCGTCGTTGGGTTCGAAAACGACCCACTGGGTAGCCTCCTCTATCGACTCCTCCAGATAGATGAAGAGCCTTCTTATATTCACATATTTCCATGAAGAGTCGCCGGAGATTGTGCGCGCACCCCAGACCCTTATGCCCCGTCCGCTGAAAGAGCGTATGCAGTTTATTCCCTTGGGATTTAGAATATCCTGTTCCGCATCGGTGAGAGTGAATTCAAGCTCGGTCACATTGCGCACCACTTCGTTGGCGGGCGCTTTGTGTACTCCCCTTTCGGTGTCGCTTCTGGCATAAACTCCGGCGACCGCGCCGCTTGGAGGGACAAACATGCTCTTAAGTTCCGTCTTGCCGTTGTTCTCTACTTCGACACCCATTTTGATCCACGGATAGTAGAGCGCTCCGTAACCTTTGTCTGAAGTGAGACCCTCTCTTTGCGTTTTCACTTTGCTCATATCCGCATCTTTTTCGCTGTCGAGAATGCAGAAGCGGTCCTTGAGCAGTTCGCACTGCGTTATCATCGCCTGCTGAACCGCTTTCGACGTTGCTCCCGGTACGGCAAGAATACTCACTTCATCCACCTCTTTCAGCGCTTCGAGGCCCGTTCGTTTGCCAGGACCTGCGTCGCTCCCTTTGAGTGCCGTATCACTGTTTTCCCAGACTCCTACCACATAACAGCGCTTTCCGCCGTTTGCGAAGAAGCTGTAGAGAGCGGGTGCAAGATACGGAGCGCTATCGGAGTAGACTCCATACTTGGAGACGAAATCGGCCCAGTTCGAAACGAATAGCGCCCTATTTGCATTGAATTGCGACTTTGCCACCTCGAACGCCTTTTTTGCGGCTTTTACAGCGGCATTTGCCTTGTCGATCTTGGTCTGATCGGTAATCGCGGCGGCTGCCTCGATTGCCGACTCCAGCTCGCTCTTCAGTTCGCCGAGTGCACTCTCTGCGGCCTCTAAGCTGCCTGCTTTTACCTTGTTGCTCACAAAAAGCAGTTTTGCGGCAACCGTCTTTACATGGGTTTTGACGCTACCTTCAGTCGCATTTGCGGCAGCTGTCGTAGCGTCCGCGATCTTTGACGCATCGGTCAAATTCGACGCGGCACCCACAAATCCCACCGTACTCGTAGACACCCCCTCTATCGGCTTCGCCCCCATCTCGAACTCTTCTATGTAAACCCCGGGTGATAGATACTCTGACATTGAACGCCTCCTTTTTTAAGTTGGTTTTTCTATCCGTATGTTTTGTAGCATCATTTTTCAAGCTTTACGGTCAAAGGTTTTTTGGCCGCCTCCTGAATATTCTCCAGCGGCAGGGTCACGGTCTGATACCCGTCGGCCGATACTTCCAGAACGAGACTCTCCGGCACGATTCGCATAAGCGCAAAACGGCCCGTCGCATCCGTCTTCACACTCTGAAGAGTCCGGCTCCCTTTTTTCAGCGCAACGGAGGCCGAAGCTATCGGCATCTCTGCTCCGCCCTCTTCAAAAATGACACGCCCCGAAATTGCATACAGCCTCTCTTTCAGGGGTTCGTAAGATATATCTTTCGTCTTTACAGGAGGGCCGCTTCTCTCTATTCCGAGCTCGAGAGGTGCCGTAACTTTCAAGATAGTGAACGGCCTTGCATTCTGGTCTATGGCACTCCAAAGCTGCAGACCGAGCCGATCGTCGAGATAACCCTTCGGATAGACATCTATCGTAATGACTTCCAGCAGCTTCTGAAGCTCGGGGGTCAGGCCGTAACCGCCCTTCTCTATCGACGAGAATCGATAGACAGCTCTTAGAATTTCGCTCATAAGCTCATGCTCACGAGCCGAATCTTTATCTTTGTCGAAGGCCATAATCAGATAGTAGAGATCCAGCATAGCCGGGGGCTTGGAGCTTTTTACGGCGTTGGCTCCATACTCTCTTTGCCACTCGTTTTTACGAAGCTGCCTGTTTTCGTCGATTTCGAGCAGGTAGATACTTATATAGTCCTGCTCTATCGATGAGCTCCAATCTTTCGTAGGAGTCTCGAAACTGAAGTCGAGTTCCGATGAATCGGGCTCACCCAATTCATAAAACAGATACAGTTGCAAGATCTCATCAATATTTTTAATCATACTCCATTATAAGCCGGGCCGAATGTTACTTTTCTTAAAAATATTCAATCTTTCATGAACTAATTTTAATAATACAATTTTATTTAATAATATTTCCGATTTGTAGAAGTTTTTCTTATGCATCGATATTGCGAAAACTTTTGGAGAGCTTGCTGTAGCCGGGATCGATATTGCGTTGAATTATCGTCCTGAAATCCAATGTTTTGCGGTTTAATGCCAAAACCAAATAAAAAGAGAACGAAGCATTCGGTCGTCACCGCAGCGAGACTTGCGGGAGCGCCGCTACCCCGCCTCATCCGGGCCTTGCCGGAAATTTTCAGAATCTATCGAGTAGTTTTATGGAGCATGTTACGATGCGAGGAAATCGCTGACCAGTTTTTCTATCTCTTCGGCCGCTTCGCCCGCTTTTTTCTGAATGAAGGTCTCGAAATACTCGTCTATGTAGCGCTCGTGCGAGCCGAACGCCGTTACGTATATCTCTCTCTTGGGGTTAACGAGTATCGAATGGGAAAACTCCGTTGCCATAGGGACTATATCTATGACCTGTCCGCTGGTGCCTATGGCTACGAAGAGGTCGCTGTCGTCGACGGCTCTTTGTATGAACCTGTATGCGGGTGCCGGTTCACCGAACATCACTACGTTGTGGCGCACGGAGCCTCCGCCGCACTTCGGGCAGATATCTTCGCCCCTCTGTTCGCGGTAGCCTATGTCCCATATATGGCCGCACGATTCGCAGCGCAGGTCCCTTAGCGTGCCGTGAAGGTGGATCACATCTTCGCATCCGGCACGCTCAAGCAAGTCGTCCACGTTTTGCGTAAGGTTCCATACCTGTCCTTTGAAGCGCCGCTGCAGTCTCGCTATCGCGTAGTGTGCGGGGTTGGGTTCTTTGCTCTTCAAGTCTCTGCGCCTGTCGTTGTAGAAGCGTGTAACGAGCTCCCTGTCGGCTTCCCACCCCTGTGTGGAGCAGACCTGCATTACGTCGTACTCCTCCCACAGACCGTCGTTGTCGCGAAACGTTCTAATACCGCTTTCGGCACTCAGCCCGGCACCGCTGAAGATGAGAACCTTCTTCATGACTCCTCCTGAATCAGACGACCCACATGATCTGAGAGAGAATGATGATTATGACCACAAGCGTAAAGGGAAAGTAGTGGCTTTTAAATAGCCACGGATTTATTTTGAATACCTTCTGCATGAAGCCTCTCAGCCCCAGCCATAGCCCGAGAAAAGCTTTGAAAAGCAGCACCTTCTGCATGTTTGTCATACCATCCTCGCCAACCGTGCCAAAGATGTATGGAAACATTATTATACCGGTGCCTACGACGACAAAGAGAGCGTAGGGCACCACTTTTCTTACGTGTATCATTATCGCTTCGCGGCACTCGGCACCCTTTTCGCCTCCAAGCGACTTTTGCATCTTTGTCAGAAACAGAATGTCGACAAACAGGAATCCGCCGTATGTAAAGGCGGCAAGCAGATGGATAGTGTGAATGGTGGTGTAGAACAACTCTCTCCTCCTAACTGATGTTACGCAAATTCCGGGCATAGCCCGCAATTTGGCAGGGCCTGGACGGCCCTACAACCCCCCTGAAGCTTCGAAATCTCAGATTTCGAGATGATTTTACGCTTTCTGCGTAAACCACTCATGTTACGCAAATTCCGGGCTAAGCCCGCAATTCGGCAGGGCCTGGACGGCCCTACAACCCCCTGAAGCTTCGAAATCTTAGATTTCGAGATGATTTTACGCATTCTGCGTAAACCATTCATGTTACGCAAATTCCGGGCAAAGCCCGCAATTTGGCAGGGCCTGGACGGCCCTACAACCCCCTGAAGCTTCGAAATCTTAGATTTCGAGATGATTTTACGCATTCTGCGTAAAATCAGTCCTAAAATTAAAGCTGTTTAAGCCGATGTTACCGTCGGTTGGAGACTGCCCTGCTCTGCGGAACTTACAACAAAACCGTTGTCGCCGCGTATAAGTCGCATATTGTAGCAGTTACACTATAATTTCGCAAAAAAAGGAGGCGACATGCCGCAAAAAGTACCTGAAGATGTAGGCTGCGACAACCCCGACTGCGCAAAAAAGGATGAGTGCAAACGTCAGGAGATCGCCAAAAACGGCACTGCAAGAGAGGTTAGAAAATTCGGCGGCACACCTGAAAAAGGGTGCGGAAAATTCATACAGAAATAGACTCCCCTCTTACGCCGCTTCCGCGGCACTCTCCCATAAATTTTTATTACTACACCGACTATTGGGCTGAAACATTCTTGTCGGCAAGTGTATAATGAAATAGTTTAATATGGAATTAATGCTCACTTAACAGAGGCTTGTCATAATTTCGGCAAAAATCTGCAGCCGGTTCGGTAAACGGACCGGTTCACGAGGAGCTGCCATGATAAAACGTTCAATACCGCTGCTTTCACTTTTTGCCGCCGCACTTCTGGCCCAAAACGATATATCCGAGCTTGCACCCGTAAGTGTCGTCGCTACCGGTGAAGAGGAGCCGGTGCTAGATCAGCCTGTGAGCATAGCCGTAAAAGAGAGTGACGAGATAGAGCTCGACCAGGTGATCTTTCAAAAAGATCTTCTAAATTCGCTATCTGGTGTTCGAATAGAGCAGACCGGCTCTATTTTCGGGCATATGACATCTATCAGAATGCCGATAAACACAGGGCCCTACTATCTTTTCATGCAAGACGGCATACCGGTTCAATCTTCCGGCTTTTTCAACCATAACGGCCTTGCATATACCACATTCTCATCCGCGGTCTCTGCGGAAGTACTCAAAGGTGCCGGTACGGCTCTATATGGTTCCGACGCCGTCGCCGCGGTAGTGGATGTGAACTCTCCCGATGTTCCATCGAAACGGCAGAGTTCGGTCGAAGCGATGGCCGGAAGCCACGGCTACGGCTCTTTGCGGGTGCAGTCGGGC
>JALSXE010000053.1:0-1368 GCA_027072755.1 Campylobacterales bacterium
GCCGCTCCGCGTCCATGACCACCCTCGGGCCCCTGAAAGCTCCACCCGGCGGCGGAGGCCGAAAGCCCCTGCCTCCCTTCCTCCTGGACCCCCATGCCGTGGAACCCTCTCACGGGGTCGATCTGTAGAGGCCGGTGCTCCCTTTTCCAATGGATGTAGAATGAAATGGGAGGACAGCGTTTTAACGAACGGTGCTTTCCTCCACTCGTCTATTGCATCTGGGGAAATATTGGCTATTGTAGGTGGCGTTGCGGAGAGGTGCCCGAGAGGCCGAAGGGGCACGACTGGAAATCGTGTGTACGCCTAACCCGCGTACCGTGGGTTCGAATCCCACCCTCTCCGCCAACAAGTGGGAAATACGGTTTGATAGCCGGGTCCTGCGCAACGAAATCCTGCGAACCCCGCCAGGTCCGGAAGGAAGCAACGGTAGTAGGACCCTTCGTGTGCCGCAGGGGTGCCTGGCTATCATCTTTTTTGGACGCACCACCTACCCTTCTCCCCCGTAGAGGCTCCAAGTCTATATGTCTTACCTGGTCCTTGCGAGAAAATGGCGGCCGCAAAACTTTCACCAGGTGGTGGGTCAAGAACACGTCACCGCCACCCTGGCCAACGCCATCGCAGCGGGCCGTCTGGCCCACGCCTTCCTGTTCAGTGGCCCCAGAGGGGTCGGGAAGACCTCCGTTGCCAGGATCGTTGCCAAGGCCATCAACTGCCAGGAGGAGCCCGGCAAGAGGCCCTGTAACCGATGCCTTCCGTGTAAGGAGATAACGAGGGGGGCCGCCGTGGACGTGGTGGAGATAGACGGGGCCTCCAACAGGGGCATAGACGAGATCAGACAGCTCAGGGAAAACGTCCTCTTCCGCCCCACCCTCCTGAGCAGCAAGGTCTATATCATCGACGAGGTCCACATGCTCACCAAGGAGGCCTTCAACGCCCTGTTGAAGACCCTGGAGGAGCCGCCGGATCACGTCTATTTCATCTTCGCCACCACTGAGCCCAACAAGGTCCCCGCCACCATCAAATCGCGGTGCCAGCACTATGAATTCAAGCGGGTTCCCACCCCTCTCCTGGCCGATCACCTCCTCCACATCCTCGAGGTAGAGGGGTTGCGATGGGACCGCCAGATGGCAGAGTTGGTGGCCACCGAGGCCGATGGCAGCGTCCGCGACGCCCTGAGCCTCCTGGACCAGCTCATCGCCTACGGCGCCACCGAGTACGACGAGGTCTGCTCCATATTGGGCGTAACCGGCGCAGCCCATCTGGAGGGGTTGGTGGAGGCCCTGTTGGCCCGGGAGACCTCTACGCTCCTCCATGCCCTGGACCAGGCGTATCAGCGCGGAAGCGACATGGCAAGGCTCCTGTCCGGGG
>JALSXE010000054.1:0-1361 GCA_027072755.1 Campylobacterales bacterium
CTATTTAAGATTGTATAATGAATATGATTCCTAATCCGAAGGCCGCGCGTTCGAATCGCGCCGGGGTCACCATCTTTTCTCCTGAAACTAAAAACTCAAAACTAAAAACTCTGTCGGATGTTTCTTCGCTTTTGTTACTGGTATAATCTCAGACATGAAAACTCTAAAAAATGAAATTATCGAAGCCGTTAAGTGTGATGATATAGAGCGTATAGAGGCGCTGCTCAATGAGGGTTGCGACGCGAACAGCACGGACGAGGAGGGGCGACCGCTTATGCTGCTGGCTATAAAAAGCGGAGCGAGCAGAGAGACGGTCGAGCTTCTTCTCGACAGAGGCGCCGATCTCGGGTGGACTACCGAAGAGGGAGTCGGCCTTCTGGATGAGGCTGTGGAGAGAAACAGACTCGATCTTGCCGAGCTCTTTATAGAGAGGGGGATCGATCCGGCGGTTACCAGACGTGGTAGCGGCATGACGGCCCTTATGCTGGCCGCAAGTTTCGACTACATCGATATGATGGAACTTCTTTGCGAAAAAGGGGCGGATCTGTTCGCCGTGGATGAGCTGGGGCTGAGTGCGAGCGACTATGCGAGAAAGCTCGGAAGGATAAAAGCGAAGAGGTGGCTTGATGAGAAGATCGCCAATCCGTTTTGAGGTCCGGTATGGATATAGATAGCATTATAGAGGGTGTGAAGGACCGAAAGATCCTTTTTGTCGGAAAGATGAAGACGATGAGCCCCGAGGATATAGAGCTCTTTTTGCAGCAGTGCGGTGCCGAGGCGGCAACGGATGAAAACGACCCGGCTTTGGGTATGGTAGTGCAGGGAAGGCTTCTGAACCCGGTAGAGGAGCGGATATGCGACGATCTTGAAAAGAGTGGAGTCGCTGTGGTCGGCGTTGAGAGGGTGGAGGCATACTACGCCGCCAATATAGAGAGGGAGGCTCTGCTTGGCAGTCTGATGCTCTTTAGAAACAGGCGCAGGATCATAAACCTGCTGCACAACGGTTTTTTAGACGATGATCTCTTTTGCGATATTCTGAAGCTCTACGACTGGGATGGCAGAGGGCCTTTCGAGAGTGATGAAAACAGGGATGTTGCGGGGGCGCTGGTTGCACGTTTCTACCCCGAAATAGAGAGAAACCACAATATTCAATACTCGCCGGTAGGCCCGTTTCTCGTAGCGGCACAGAGCGGCAACGAGAAACTACTCGAAGCTATCTCGACGATTCCCGACTACGAGATAACACAGCGGAGTGCGGATAGATGGATGCCTGCAACTCTGCACGAGGATCTGCTTGTGAATCTGGCTCTCGGAGGCGAAGTGCTGGAGCGTGTTTTCGACTTGAGAGATGATAGCAAGAG
>JALSXE010000055.1:0-1358 GCA_027072755.1 Campylobacterales bacterium
GTTCAAAGGAGAGCTTCAGCCGGGTATCACGCTGCGAGACCTCGTAAACGCCATTCCCTATGCGGCTATCAAGCAGGGGCTTCTTACTGTCGAGAAGAAGGGTAAAAAGAATATATTCGCCGGACGTGTACTGGAGATCGAAGGGCTACCGTTTCTTAAGTGCGAGCAGGCGTTCGAACTTTCGGACGCTTCCGCCGAGCGCAGTGCCGCCGCATGTACCGTCAAGCTGGACAAAGAGCCGGTTATCGAATATATCAACTCCAACATCAAGCTGCTCGAAGCGATGATCGAAAAC
Organism: Campylobacterales bacterium; assembly: GCA_027072755.1. Classification (GTDB taxonomy): domain Bacteria; phylum Campylobacterota; class Campylobacteria; order Campylobacterales; family Hydrogenimonadaceae; genus Hydrogenimonas. Next base: position 296 of record JALSXE010000055.1, read on the forward strand.
GGGTACGAGGACAAGCGCACGATTCAGCGCCGTATAGACAACATGAAGAAGTGGCTCGAGGATCCGCAACTGATGGAGGCCGACGAAAACGCCGAGTACGCGGCTGTGATCGAGATCGACCTGAACGAGATAACGGAGCCTATAGTAGCCTGCCCGAACGATCCGGACGATGTGGCTACCTTGAGCGAAGTTCTTGCGGACGAGAAGAGACCAAAGAAGATAGACGAGGTATTCGTGGGATCCTGTATGACAAATATCGGTGTCTTTCGCGCTCTCGGCGAAGTTCTTCGCGGAAAAGGGCAGGTTCCGACACGTCTTTGGGTGGTTCCGCCTACCAAGATGGATGAGAAGGAGCTTATCGAAGAGGGGTACTACGCTATCTACGGAGCCGCGGGAGCAAGAACCGAAATACCCGGATGCTCTCTTTGTATGGGTAACCAGGCTCGTGTGCACGACAACGCCGTAGTCTTCTCTACATCTACGAGAAACTTCGACAACCGCCTCGGTAAAGGTGCGCAGGTATACCTTGGAAGCGCCGAACTAGCCGCAGTCTGCGCCATACTCGGAAAGATACCTTCGAAAGAGGAGTACCTAGAGATCGTTCCGAAAGCCATCGCGGGCAAAGAGGAGGATGTCTACAAATATCTCAACTTCCACGAAGTCGACAAAGAGACTCTCGACTATATGGTGGGTTAAGCGCCCGCCGTGCCGCCGGGCTTGCCCGGCTTCGCACTTTACGTTAAAATGAGCCTATGAAAAAGAGCTTCCTGATACTACTTCTGCTTGTTTCCTCTATCTTTGCCGATCGGTTCAGTTTCGACGATATCGAGACCTCCATACTATCGAAAAAGAGCGGTGAACCCGTAAACATCGAACTCTCACTCGTTCTTGAGGGGCGCGACATCTCCCAAAGCAGAGTTGAGCTTATGGATACGATCCAGAGTGTCGTAGGAGGGTTTTGGGCCGAGACTCTTGTGACGTCGCAGGGAAAAGAGAGCTTTAAAAAGAGCGTCGTCGCGGTTGCCGACAAAAAGTACGGCATAGAGGTCGACTACGTCTATAT
>JALSXE010000056.1:0-5616 GCA_027072755.1 Campylobacterales bacterium
CGTATATCTTCATCACTTTGTAGTCAATCTGGTTGACCGTGTCGTTTTTGATGCTGTAGGCCTGACCGTTGCTGAGCATCAGCCCCAAAACCCCGTTCTCGTTTATGAAGCGCCCCATCTTCGCTATCAGAATCTGCTCCTCTTTCGGCTTTGAGTTGTAGAGGACTATGTTGTGTAGAGTGTTGCTCTCTTTATCTTTCGACTCCAAAAAGACGAGCCAGTCTCCGAACTTCTGACCGAACCGACTCGCTTCGATATTTAGGACCGCATGCATACTCTTGTAGGCTATGAACGATTTTGTCAGCTGCTTTGTAATGGGTATGAGTCCCAGAGAGAGAAGCATAAGCAGCGCTATGAGCAGAAGCACGAACGGATAGAAGAAGTTTATCAGTCGGGCCGGGGATATTCCGAAAGAGAAGAGCACGACGCTCTCGAAGTCGTTCGAGAGTTTGTTCAGTGTAAGAACAAGTGCGGCGAAGAAGGTGACGGGCAGGGTATAGAAGAGGATGGTCGGCAGTGAGTATCCGTACATCAGCAGCATCTCGGCGGCGCTCATCTGCGTCACTTCCGTAAGCTTGGCTATTCTTACGAAAAGTATCAGTGATCCTATGACTATAATTGGAAGAAATATCGAAAAAAATATACCGCTGAAGCTTTTGAAAAGATACTCCGAAGTCTTATGCATAGAGCATTCCCCACCACTTCATGAACTGGTCCGAAAATATGTATACGATCCATGTGCCGAGTGCAAGAAACGGTACGAAAGGAACCATATGTCCGCGAGCGACCACCGCCGGAACAATGGCGGCGAGCGCAGCGACATAGATAGCCATGAGAACCAGCGGGAACCCGAGCATAGCCCCCATCGTGGCGGCTATGATTATGTCGGCCTCTCCCAGGGCATCCTTTTTTATTACTCTTTTTACTATATAACCGAGTGCAAAAAATGACGCCGCCATTATAGCCGCGTCTTTGAAACGCACGATAAGCTCGTGCTGGTAAAAAGAGAAATCCTTTACATCTCCTGCTACCCAGTCCCATCCGAAGATAAAGAGCGGCATAAGCAGGGCCAGCCCCAGGGCGGTGAAGTTCAGCGAATCCGGTACGGCGTAGTACTTGAAGTCGATGACCGAAAGGGCCAGAAGCAGGGAGAATACGAGTGCTGTGACGAACCATTCGGCACCGAGCCCGAGCTTCATCGCCAAAGTTGCGAATATGAGCCCGGTTAAAAGCTCCACCATAGGGTAGATGCGGCTGATCGGGCTTTTGCAGTAGGCGCACCTGCCCTGAAGCAGTACCCATGACAAGAGCGGAATGTTGTGCCACCACCTGAGAGCGTTGCCGCATTTGGGACAGTGAGAGGCCGGAAAGGCGATATTTTCGCCTTTCGGGATTCTTACAATTAGAACGTTCAGAAAAGAGCCTATCGCAAGGCCGATAAAGAGAGCGAAAAGTAGCGACATTATATTCCTCCGAAGCGCCTGGTGCGTCGTTTGAACTCGCCTATGACGCTCTCCAGCTCTTCAGGGGTGAAGTCGGGCCAGAGAGTATGTGTAAAGAAGAGCTCCGCATAAGCGCTATGCCAGAGCAGGAAGTTTGAGAGGCGCTGATCTCCGCCTGTTCGAATCATTATATCGACAGGGCCGAATCTTGCACTCTCTATCTCGTTGGAGAGGGTCTCTACGCATATCTCTTTGCCCTCTTTGCAGAGTCTGGCCGCGGCCCTCGATATTTCGTCTTTGGATCCGTAGTTGAGCGCAAGCACCTGTGTCAGCCTCTTGAACCGTTTCGTTTTCTCCTTCATGGAAGCGATCTGTTTCTGAAGAGCGGGGGAGAAGCGTGAGAGGTCCCCGATGGTTTCGAAGCGGATCTGGTGCTTGATGTACGTTTCGGTTTCGTTTTTGAGGTAGCGGTTTAGAAGGCGCATCAAAAAGTCGACCTCCATCTTGGGCCGTTTCCAGTTTTCGGTGCTGAATGCGTAGAGGGTGAGCACCTCTATCTCCGGGTGGTTGGATGCGAAGGTCGTTATGGATCTGACCGTTTCGGCCCCGCGCTCATGGCCTTTGACCCTTTTTAGACCGCGCTCCTGCGCCCACCTGCCGTTGCCGTCCATAATTATCGCAACATGTCTGGCCAGATTACTCATGCTTACTCTACCCCCTGATATCCAGCAGTCCGAGAGTGTCGCTCTCCCAAAAGGGGAGTATGGCGGAGGGGCGCAGTGCTACGGTGACCTGCGAAAAGCCCGGCAGTTCCCTTTTCTGATCTTCAAGCAGGCGTGCCGTTTTCGGATAGAAAACCTCCAGCTTCACGACTCTTTTCTCACCGTGCCGGGCGATCGCTCCTTCAACGGGTCCCAGATTGTTGAATGCTGCATAAAATTCTACACTCTTTTCATTTAAAGTTTCGCCACTCTCTCCCTTGCGCATCTGAAGAAGCGCGCGCCTGCCGCGCTCCTCGAACGGAATTGTCACTACTCCGTGGTGAAGCGAAAGAAGGAGTTGTGAAAGGCTTTGAAAGCTCTCTTTGCTCTGTGCGGCCGCCATCATCTGCATGATACGCTCTTTGAGCCCTTCGGCCGGATCCGAATCTTCGGCTATATCGGCCGGAAGCCTCTCTCCTATAGGTAAAAAACCCTCTTTTTTCAGCATTGCAGGTTTAGGGTGCGGTTTTGTCAGGTGTATGACACCCTCTTTTGTCCGCTCGATATCCACCCAGTACTCTTTTGCCGGCTCCAGTGGGATTTCGCTCTTTGTCTGAAAGGTTTGGTTTCCCATCCGTACCGTGTACGTGCCGTCGCCCTTTCGCTCCAGAACTTCGATTCCAAGCTGCAAAAGAGCGTTTATCTCCATTTTGGAGAGTTTGGCGAGTATTCGGTGTGCCGCATGCAGAGGGGTGAGACCCTGTATCATAGAGCTTTGACCGCCTCCAGCATCGATAGTGCCACCTCGAACTTGGAGGCTTGCGGTATCTCCACCTCTTTTTCGGGAGTCACAAGTGTGACGGCATTGGTTTCGCTTCCGAAGCTACCGCTATCTTTTAAAATATTCAGAGCGACAATATCCACTCTCTTCTCCACCAGGGCCCTTTTCGCGTTTTCGAGTGCCCTCTCTTTGTCGAGCTCCGCTTTGAAAGCGACGGTTTTGATTCCCGATCGATCCAGTGATTGCAGAATGTCCGGGTTCTCTACAAGCTGCAGAGACCACTCTCTTCCCAAAGCCGCCTTTTTCAGCTTGCCTGTTTGCGGGTGGGCCGGCCTGTAGTCGCTTACGGCCGCCGCCATAAAGAGCCACGGAGCCTTCTGCACAAGTTCCGGGTGAGCGCTTTCGGAATGAAAAGAGGGCTTTGTAAGAACCCCCTTTTTCGCCACCCTCAATGCGTCTTGGGTATATTTAAGCATCTCTTCGGCGCTCTGCACCTCTATTACATGAACGGGCGGGATCGATCCGGGCTTTTTGGTCGTCACGTAGCAGACGTCGGCCCCCTTCGCATACAGGGCCGTAACCATCGCTTCCGCCATCTTGCCGCTGGAGAAGTTTGAGATGTATCTAACCTCGTCAATCTTTTCGACGGTCCCTCCGCCTGTTACGACAACACGCCTGTTTTTCCAGTAGTCGTCTTCAAAGAGGTGTTTAAGAGATACAGAGAAGATCGTCTCGGGTTCGGCCAGTGCGCCCCTGCCCACACTGTTGCATGCAAGCAGCTTCGTCTGGGGCTCCACCACCTCTATGCGGTGGAGTTTTAGAAGCTTCAGGCTCCCCTCCGTTACAGGGTGCTCCAGCATCCGGGTGTTTGCCGCCGGGCATAAAAGGGTCGTGCCGCCGTAGGCGAGGGCGGTCTGAAGCAGAAGGTTGTCGGCTATCGCGTTCGACATCTTGTTGATCGTGTTTGCGGTGGCGGGCGCGATGACGAAGATGTCGGCCCACTCGCCGATACCTATGTGGTTGAGGTCTCCGCTCCACTCTTCGGTATCTTCGTGCAGCACCCGGCTGTTCGTGAGTGCCTCGAACGTAAGCGGGGTAACGAAGCGTTTTGCCGCTTCGCTCATCACCACTCTCACATCGGCCCCCGCTTTGACATAGAGCCTGACAAGATCGCAGGCACGGTATGCGGCGATGCTTCCGGTAACCCCCACAAGCACCCTCTTGCCGTCGAGCCTCACCTGCTCAAGCATCCGGATCTCCCTTGCCGAAAAATCGGTAGAAGAACCTCTCAACGATCTTCTGGGGAGTTCTCGATATCGCCAGAGAACCCCTTTTTACATCTTTCGTAACCGTGGTTCCGGCCGCTATCATCACATCGTCCTCTATCGTTACGGGGGCGACGAGCTGCGTATCGGAGCCTATGAAGACGTTTTTGCCGATTCTGGTTTCGTACTTTCTTATACCGTCATAGTTGCAGGTGATAGTGCCCGCTCCCACGTTTGTACCCTCGTCGATACGAGCGTCTCCGAGATAGCTGAGGTGCCCCGCTTTCACCCCTTTTAGACGGGACTTTTTCACCTCTACGAAGTTGCCTATCTGTGAATCTTCCAGAATGGTGCCGGGTCGTATCCGGGCCATCGGTCCGCAGGAGGAGTTTCTTACGTCGGCATCTTCTATAACCGTGTGCGATTTGATGTATGAGTCTGAAATGATACTCTCACCGTGAATGGTTACGCCGTTTTCGAGCGTGCACTCCCCATGAAAAACCGCCCTCGAGTCGATGTAGATCGTAGAGGGCAGATGCATCGTTACGCCGCAGCGCATCCACCGCTCCCTTATCCTCTTTTGCATCATCTCCTCCGCATGGGCGAGGTCGTAACGGCTGTTTACACCCTTGAAAGCCTCCTCTTCCACCCATACCGGAATTATGTGCAGCCCATCTTCGCGTGCCATTTCTATTATGTCGGTCAGGTAGTACTCGGCCTGGGCATTTTTGTTCGAGAGTTTCGGCAGGTAGCGGTCGAGCACCTCTTTTTTGAAGATGTAGACCCCCGCATTCACCGTCTTTATCTCTTTCTGCTCACGGGTGCAGTCCTTCTCTTCCACGATTGCCTGCACTTCGGAGTTTTCGACTACGACCCTGCCGTAGCCGGAAGGGTCGGGCAGGTCGAAAACGCTCATGACTATGTCGCCCTCCTGTGATAAAAGCGGCTCCAGGGATTCGGGTGTGACAAGGGGCATATCACCGTTTAGAACCAGAACCCTGTCGTGGAGAGTCTCTATGCCCATTACCGCCCCGCCGGTTCCGGGATAGTTGGCGTGATCCTGAATCTTGAATTTGATGTTTTCGAAATTTTTCGAGATCTCTTTTTCTATACGCTCCGCCTGATGAAAAAGCACGACGGTTATGTCGTCGCTTATGCTTTCGGCCGTTTTAATCGAGTAGTGTATCATCGGAAGCCCGCTTATTTTGTGTAGAACTTTGGGAAGTTCAGACTTCATGCGCGTGCCCTGTCCGGCAGCGAGGATTATAACGGAGGTGCTCATGGAAGTTTTCAGTCCTCTTTGTTGGATTTATGTGCCCGCCCGCACGACACGGCGGTACCGGATTTTATGAGATTTTAACGCAATAAAGATTAAAATGTCCCAAATTTCGGCCGTTTTTCGGGGGAGTATTTATATTTGTATGCAA
>JALSXE010000057.1:0-1347 GCA_027072755.1 Campylobacterales bacterium
GGAATCAAATGGCAAAAAAGAAGAAGTATATCGATGTGATGGACACCACCTTCAGGGACGGTTTCCAGTCGGTCTTCGGAGGCCGTGTACTGATGGAGGATTTCCTTCCTGCGGTCGAAGCGGCCAAAGAGGCGGGAATCACCCATTTCGAATTCGGCGGCGGCGCCCGTTTTCAGAGCCTCTTTTTCTATCTGCGGGAGAACGCCTTCGATATGATGGACAAGTTCAGGGAGACTGTAGGGCCCGAGGCCAACCTGCAGACCCTGGCCAGGGGTATCAACACGGTCATGCTCGATACCGGCAGCAGGGAGATGATAGACCTGCACGCCAAACTCTTCAAAAAGCACGGCACTACGACCATACGGAACTTCGATGCACTCAACGATGTGGACAATCTCGCATACAGTGCGGAGTGCATCAAAAAGCACGGTCTCAAGCACGAGGTGGTCGTGACGATAATGGACCTTCCCCCCGGATGTCACGGGGCGCACGACGCACCCTTTTACGAGAAGGTTCTGCGTAACATTCTCGACTCCGGACTGGAGTTCGACAGCGTCTGTTTCAAAGACGCCAGCGGAACATCCAACCCGAACAAGGTGTACGAGACGATAAAGATGGCCAGAAAGCTTCTGCCCGAGGGGACGCATCTGCGCCTCCATACCCATGAGACGGCCGGCGTGAGTGTGGCGTGCTACCTCGCCGCCCTCGAAGCGGGAGTCGACGGGATCGACATGGCCGCGCATCCTGTAAGCGGCGGTACGAGTCAGCCCGACATTCTGACTATGCTGCACGCGACCAAAAACGGCGACTACGACCTCGGCGGCCTCGAACTGGAGAAGGTTCTTGCCTACGAAGAGGTTCTGCAGGATTGTCTCAAAGACTACTTCATTCCGCCTGAAGCGACACAGGTATCGCCGCTGATTCCCTTCTCGCCGATGCCCGGAGGAGCTTTGACGGCCAATACCCAGATGATGAGAGACAGCGGTATCCTTCACAAGTATCCCGAAGTCATAAGGGCTATGCAGGAGGTCGTCGAAAAGGGCGGCTACGGAACCTCCGTTACTCCAGTTTCTCAGTTTTACTGGCAGCAGGCCTTCAACAACGTCATGTTCGGGCCGTGGAAAAAGATAGCGCCCGGATATGGAAGGATGGTTCTGGGATACTTCGGAAAGACTCCGGCCGAGCCGGATCCCGAAGTGGTGAAGATAGCGGCGGAGCAGCTCAAACTCGAGCCCACCAAAGAGAACCCGCTCGATATAGCCGACCGCGACGAGACGAAGTCTATCGCCTACTGGACGAAACTGCTCGAAGATGAGGGGCTCGAAGCGACCGAAGAGAACATCTTCA
>JALSXE010000058.1:0-1029 GCA_027072755.1 Campylobacterales bacterium
GATTTATTTTCAGGACAATGAACAGTATAAGGACAAAACGTCTGTTAATTGTTCCGTTTCGGCATTAATAGACGGAATATCTTATTATATTTGGAGGTAAAAATGCTTTAGTTGAGAGAAAGATTATTGGGAAAATCGCTTAAAGAAATAGGGCGCAAACGATAACCATAAATCGATCCTGTAATGCATCAAACCCAAAACCCAAAACCCAAAGGAGCGCAAAAGCGCTCCGACCCCAAAATGAGAGGTCAGATCGAAGTGAGCTGCAGCAGCTCCGCTTCTACCTTTTTCAGCCTCTTTTGCGCCTCTTCGAGCGCTTTTTTGTTCTCTTCTACCACGTGGGCGGGGGCGTTGGCTACGAACTTTTCGTTTTTGAGCATTCCGGAGAGTTTCACCACCTCTTTCGTTAGTTTTGTCTGCTGGTTTTCGAGCCTTTTTAGGAGGGGTTGGAGGTCTATCCCTTTTAATGGGAGGTATATCTGCATATGTTCGCTCACGTCCGTTATGGCGTCTGATACCTTTTCGTCCACGAAAGAGACCTTTTCGGTCTTTGCGAGCAGTTTTATGAAGGGTGCGGCAAGCTCTGCGTCCATCGGGGTGTCGGGTTTTATGTAGGCGATCTCTATCTTTTTGCCCGGCATCTCCACCGTCGCTTTCGCCCGGCGTATGGAGACCACGGCTTCGATGATAGCGGCGAACTCTTTCTCTATCTGTTCGTCGCGGGGCAGGTTTTTGGGGTAGGGCATTACCATGATGGAGCCGTCACTCTCGAGTGCGGTGGCCGAGAGTCTGTGCCAGAGATATTCGGTGATAAACGGCATGAAAGGGTGCAGCAGCTTCATCGCCTCTTTGAATACCGCTCCAAGCTCAGTTACGCTCTCTTTGCTCGCTTTGCTAAGCTCTATGCCCCAGTCGCAGAACTCTCCCCACAGGAATCTGTAGAGGGTCGTGGCGGCATCGTTGAATCTGTACTGGTCTATGTAGCTCCTGGTCTCTTCGGCCGCCAGCGCGAAGCGCGAAAGCATATAG